>JAOAPH010000213.1 GCA_025462835.1 Candidatus Angelobacter sp.
GGGGGTACCCCAAGCGCTCCCATTTAAGCTTCCCCGGAGCGAAGTCGAATGGGGCGCTGCGCCAAGAGAAGGAGAGTTGCACTTCGCAGACTGTGATTTCGCAAACGACCAAAGAGCCGAAGCGACAATCGGCAACACTGACTCTCTGTGGCCCATCCAACTGTATGTGTTTGCACATTCGTCAGCGCGCACTTTTCTGCTTGTGACTTTCAGCGGCATTCTTCTTTCAGCCGTCCCGATTTACGCTCTTCCCATCAAACCGAAAATCGAAGACGTGATAAAAGAGGCGAAGAAGCCACCGGAGAAATTTGTCCCCGCCCGCGCGGGATGGAACGGCCCGGAGGAGAAGTCGGCAATTGCGGCGCCGAATACCACCTACGATCGATTGCGGAAATCGATGTCGCCCGAAGCCGCGCGACTGCAGCTGCTACAAGCGGCCAAACCGGATTGGCGTCTGCTGCTCTGCGTTACCGGCGTGATCTTCTTCTGGCGATACAAACTAGCGCGCGAACATTCGTCAGCGCCACGGCAGCAGGGCGGCCGGCCAGAAGTGGTGCCGATTGCAGTCGCTCCTGTAGCTACGCGCGATAGGCAAGCGGCGTGAAGCAGCTTTTTGTATCCAATCTCTCGTTTCTAGAGTCAAAGGTAAAGACAAAGTCCTTCAATCCACTCCGCTACCCTTCGGGCGAGACGACTGTTGGACTAACTCTGCTTAAATGTTAGTCTTAGCCGCATACTGCATTAGGCAACTAGCTGGGGGCCGTTTTGTCCTTACCTCGCATCTTGTCAATCTCGTTTGACAATCTCACCGGAGTCGCGCGAAACGGCACACTGGCCCAGGCCGGATACGCGGTTTCCCCGGCCACCAGCACCACTCGCGCATTCGAACTGCTGACCGAACTGCATTTTGACCTCGTGATCATCGGCGATTCTGTGCCAACAGCGGAACGAAGATTGTTGTTCCTTGAAATCAACAGGAAATGGGGCACGCCCGTCTTGCTGGTGGATTCCGGCGAAGCTGATCCAATGATTCGCGCGCGGGCCCACATCAGCGAGAAAGCGACATCAGATGAAATGCTGGCCGCGGTGGCAGCCTTAGTGCCGCATAAGAAGCCCACCGCCCACAAGAAAATTTCGAATGGCGCCTGACTCGTTCCTTTCATTCTGAATCTTTGCACCCTATGCCGCTGGTTGAGATCCAAAACCTCACAAAAATATTTCCTGCCACCCAGAACCTATTTGGCACCGCGGTGCCCAGTTCGCGACCTGCAGTGGATGATGTCTCCCTGAGTATCGAAGCGGGCGAGACGCTGGGGCTGGTAGGCGAATCCGGTTGTGGCAAGACGACTCTGGGCAGGATGGTGCTGCGGCTGATCGAGCCGACCTCGGGCAGCGTGCGATTCAATGGCGAGGACGTGCTCGCTGCCAGCGGAAAACAATTGCGAAAGTTGCGGCGCGACATGCAGATAGTCTTTCAGGATCCGTTCGGTTCTCTTGATCCGCGCATGCGCGTGCTCGATATCGTTACCGAGCCACTGGTAGTGCATGAAAATCATTCTCAAACGATTCTGCGGGAACGCGCGGCGGAACTGATGCGCGCCGTCGGGCTGGATGAATCCGCACTGTTGCGATATCCGCACGAGTTTTCCGGAGGACAACGTCAGCGCGTAGGCATCGCGCGGGCGCTCGCGTTAAAACCAAAATTTATCGTGGCCGATGAGCCGGTATCGGCTCTCGACGTCAGTGTTGGCGCGCAGATCGTGAACCTGCTGGCGAAATTGCAGCGGGAGTTCGGTCTGACGTATCTGTTCATTTCGCATTCCATGCCGATCGTGCGATATCTATCCACGCGAATCGCAGTGATGCGCGCGGGAAAGATCGTCGAGTTGGGGGAGACGGAACAGGTGACGGGCAGTCCCACACATCCGTATACGAAGACACTGATTGCGGCGACGCCCGAGATCAGTTTCTAGTTTCTAGTGAAGGCAAGAGCAAAGACTTGCTACGGATTACACGGAAAACACGGATCAGCGCGGACGAAGCAAGTCATCGTGAGCGGACGCATAGGTGCTAGACAAAGAAATTACCCGTCGATAACAGAGCTGTGAGAGTAGAATGCCTTCACAACAATTCCGTGGAATGCAACTTTCGCGCGACTGGTTCGTAATCTAGCCGCATACACCAAGTCGATTTGGGCACCCTAACCCAATCACAAGAGGACAACATCCATGAGTACAGCAGTCACGCCAGTTCCAGAGCAGGGAGCGCCGCTTTCGCAGATCGAGCGCGTCACGAACGTATTCTTTGCTCCCAGCAAGACTTTTACTGACATCCGCAGAAGCGCGAATTGGTTGCTACCCATCGTGGTGATTGGATTGTTTTCGTTGGCGTTCGTTGCCACTGTGGGTGCGAAGATCGGGTGGGACCACGTTTCGGAGACTCAAATGCGATTCGCCCCGGCGATCGCCCAACAGCAGATTGAGAGTCTGCCTGCCGACCAAAAGGCGAGCGCGCTGCAAAAAACTGTGGTCCGCACGAAATGGAGTTCCTATTTCTTCACGGTCTTGAGGCTGATAGGGTGGGCTATCGTTGCACTGGTGCTATGGCTTACTTTCAGTTTCGGCTTGGGTAAGGAGATCAGCTATGGCAAATCGCTGGCGATCATCGTGTATGCGAGTTTGCCCGGGATCATCAAAGCCGTGCTCGGCATAGCAGTCATCTTGGCGGGCATGGATCCGGACGCTTTTATTATCCAAAATCCAGTGGGCACAAACGCCGGATACTATTTAAATCTTGCCACTACTCCACGATTTCTCTATGCGATCGCTTCAGAAGTGGATCTCTTCATGATTTGGGTGCTTATATTGACAGGTATCGGTTTCTCCGTAGTTGCCGGCGTGAAACGGGGAACGGCTATGTCGGTTGTCTTCGGGTGGTGGGCTTTGGTCACTTTGGTCAGCGCAGGAATCGCAGCAGCATTCTCGTAAAGAAGTGTGAGAAAAAAAGGCGACGCATTTAGCGTCGCCTTAATTTTTGCTCAGAAGAACGGTTATGCGGGAGCTGGTTCGCCGCCAGTGACTGGCTTGCGCTCCGGCTTCAGCACTTGCTGCAGCGGAGGATTCTGATCGTCGGGCTTGTTCATCGGCGGCAGATTTTTGTCGTCGATGAGCAGTTTGATGTCGCTGGCGTCCAGAACCTCGCGCTCGAGCAGCGCTTCCGCGATGCGGATCAGCGCTTTGCGTTCAGCGGTGATGAGATCCTTGGCTGAGGCATAAGCATTAGTGATCAAGAGGTTCACTTGCTGGTCGATCTTGATGGCCGTGTCTTCGCTGTAGTCGCGGTGCTGATTGATCTCGCGGCCAAGGAATATCTGCTCTTCCTTCTTGCCGAAGGTCAGCGGTCCGAGTTCGCTCATTCCGAATTCGCAGACCATCTTGCGTGCCAGCTCGGTGGCGCGCTCAATGTCATTGCCCGCACCCGTGGTCATCTCATCGAGGAAAATCTCTTCCGCGATGCGACCGCCCATCAGGATGGCGAGTCGCGTCTGAAGATAGCTGCGTCCGTAGCTGTGCTGGTCCGTCTCCGGTAGTTGCATGGTCACGCCCAGCGCCATTCCGCGCGGGATGATGGTGACCTTGTGCAAAGGATCGGAGTTCGGCAGCTTCGCCGCGACCAATGCGTGACCGGCTTCGTGATAAGCAGTGTTGCGCTTTTCCTTGTCGGTCAGCAGTAACGACTTGCGCTCTGCGCCCATCAGGACTTTGTCCTTGGCGAGTTCGAAGTCATACATCATCACCTGCTTGCGGTTGTAACGGGCAGCCACCAGTGCAGCTTCATTGACCATGTTGGCCAAATCCGCCCCGGAGAATCCCGGAGTTCCGCGAGCCAAGACTCCGAGCTGCACATCGTCAGACATCGGGATCTTGCGAGTATGCACGCGAAGGATCTCTTCCCGTCCGCGAACGTCAGGACGCGAAACCACGACGCGGCGATCGAAGCGGCCGGGCCGCAGAAGTGCCGGATCGAGAACGTCAGGGCGGTTGGTGGCGGCGACGAGGATCACGCCGTCATTGGACTCGAATCCGTCCATTTCGACGAGCAACTGGTTGAGGGTCTGCTCGCGCTCGTCGTGTCCGCCGCCGAGGCCTGCGCCGCGATGACGTCCGACTGCGTCAATCTCATCGATGAAGATGATGCACGGAGCGTTCTTCTTGCCCTGTTCGAACAGGTCGCGAACGCGGCTTGCGCCCACGCCCACGAACATTTCAACAAAATCTGAACCGGAGATGGAGAAGAATGGGACGTTGGCTTCGCCGGCAACAGCGCGCGCGAGCAAAGTCTTACCCGTTCCCGGAGGGCCTACGAGCAGGACGCCTTTGGGAATGCGTCCGCCAAGCTTCTGGAATTTCTGCGCTTCGCGCAGGAACTCGATGATCTCCTTGAGTTCTTCTTTGGCCTCATCGACTCCGGCGACATCCTTAAACGTGATCTTCTTCTGCTGCATCGAGAGCAGCCGGGCGCGGCTCTTGCCGAAAGACAATGCCTTGTTTCCGCCAGCCTGCATCTGCCGCATCATGAAGATCCAGAATCCAATGATTAGCAGGAACGGCAGCGTGTTCACCAGGATGCTGACCCACATGCCAGCCTGTTGATCGACAACTTTCACCTGCACGTTCTTGTCGCGAAGCATCTTGTAAATGTCTGGATAATTCGCAGGGATGGTGGTGTGATAGGTACCCTCGTTGTTGTTGCGGAACTTGCCGCTCACCTCACCACCGCGAATGGTGGCATCGAGGATACTGTTCTGCTCTACGTCAGAGATGAATTCCGTGAGGCTGATGTCGCGTTCCTTGGGCCCGCTGGTACCGTTTCTTACCACCTGCCAAAGCACGATGGCGGCTACTGCCAGCACTACCCAGGTTATGACTTGCTTTACTGTCGAGTTCACTATTTGCTCCTACTCAAAAGCTAAAAACTCCCTGCACCGACGACAAATCGCCAGCTTGTTTCTGCTGGAAGTGCATTGCGGAAATTCTTCAGAGTTCCGCTAGGGGAGAGTCCAATTTCGTTGCTCGTCTAATATAGATGCGGAAGACGAGCTTTCGATTGAACTTACTTAGTTAGATTTTACCCCGTTTAGACGGAGAAAGTTCCCAATCGGCTAGCTAAATTGCACCTTAGTAGCTTTATATTTCCCTGCTCAGCCCGCTACTAGGCTCACAAAATCGTAAGTACTTGCAAACAAGGCTCCACACAGATCGCTGCGTTTTAGTCGCGCGCTAAAACCCCGATATAGGGCAGATTTCGGCCTAAAAGTGGAGCACCCAGGCCATAGCCAACCACAAAGGACTCGTCCAGCAGGAAGCCAAAGTACTCTGGTTGAAGCATCACTTTCCGCTCTGATTGCTTATCCAGCAGAGCCGCAAGCTTTACAGATGCCGCACCGCGCGTGGTGAAGTTCCGGATCAGGAATTCGCTGGTGATCCCCGATTGCACGATCGCCTCGACCAGGAGCACATCTTTCCCGCTGACATCGGCCTCAGGAGTGTAGAAGATCTCGGTGGTGGTGCTGCTGCCTTGCACGGTCTCGCGGGTGTCCGGTCGCACGAAATGGCAGACGACCGGCACTTCCAGTTGGCGGACGAAATCTGACATGAACATGAAACCGTTTTCCAACACGCAGATCACGTGCAGAGTTTTACCGGCATAATCGGCGCTGACCTGCTTGGCAATCTCACTCACGCGCTTCTGGATCTGCTCTGCGGTGAAAATTGTTTTCTTGATCTTCAGTTTGTTGCCGTTAATCACTCAAACCGCCTTGATTTCGTGATGACTGCGCGCGCAACCTGTTTTTCATCGATAACCAGACGGTGTAGATCCCCATCTTTCGCTACCCAAAGCTTTATCGGGCGGGTGCCGCGCACCCAAACCAACTGTTTACCTGCCGCGACGACCGGCCAACTTGCCCGTTCAGTCTGCGGAACCTTTAATTCCTGAAGCAGGTCCTTAACTTTCTTTTCAGAGCCGGAATGCGCTGGACGAAATCGGTCGCCGGGCCGCCAGTTGCGTAAAACCAGTTCGCGCCCTGCGCCTAAAGACTGCAAATGCCCGATCGCTTCCCCATAAAGGAGTTCCAAGTTCTTCGCGCCAACATTGTCATTATCGGCAGGATTGCCGGAAAGTCCATCGGGTAATGTCCCGTGATTATACGCCCGTCCTTCTGTCCCAACCGGTAGTAAATGGGCATGTACAACTAGGTTCCCTCCCGGTACGGACACCTGGCCGGGAATGGGCAGGAGGCACTCATAATGGCTTTTGGCTGATTTTGGGCTAGCAGCCGCAACCTGCTCGAAACGAAGTTCGCGGAAGCTGCGTTGCACCCTCCAGCCCTCGGGCAGTTCGCATGCTTTACCTGAATCGGCGACCGCCAGCACTTCTTCGACATGGAGGAGGTCTAACTTCAGGCCAAGAGTTGCTGCTGCGGCTCGGATGAGCCTGCGCCGTAGGGCCAGCGGCTGACGCTTGAGTTCTTCAATGCTCAACGCAAGGTAAATGTGTTGGGTTGACTGGCGTCCGCCACCGCGAGCAGGCTTGCCGTGGAGCGTGACCATCGGTAGCAGGCGGGATGTTTCCGCTTCCCAATATTCTTCTTCGCCGCGAGCGACTTCGGCGGAACGCGCCAAGGCTTCAATGATCGCCGGATTGTAGCCAGTGGCCAGCAGCGGCAGCAGTTCATGACGCACCTTGTTGCGGGTGTGAGCGCAGTCGAGGTTGGTCGCGTCCTCTCGCCAGAGTTGTCCGCGCGAATTCAAGAACTCTTCCACTTGCGCTCGAGTGATCGACAGCAGTGGCCGCACAATGCTTCCCTTATCTTCTTTCTTTTCCGGATAGATGCCGGCGAGACCTCGTGTACCAGCGCCGCGAAGGAAGCGCATCAGGACAGTTTCGGCTTGATCGTTCAGAGTATGTGCAGTCGCGATCTTGTTGACGACACCGTTCGAGAGCAGTTCCCGGAAGTATCCATAACGGAGTTCGCGAGCCGCACTCTCAAGGCTTTCCTTCCGCTGCTCTGCCCGCAAGGGCGCGTCTCCGCGGCTAAGGTGAAGCTCGAGGCCGTGATGCTTGGCAAGATCAGCTACGAATCTTTGATCGGCATCCGCAGCGGCGCCGCGAATCTGGTGATTGAAGTGGACAACTGACAGGAGAATGCCTAGCTCGCTTCGCAAGTCGATCAGCGCCAGTAGCAATGCGACCGAATCCGCGCCTCCGGAAACGGCCACACCAATGCGGTCGCCTGCTCTTAGTAGGTCGTGTTGCCGGATATTGGAGAGTACGTCGCGTTGCACGAGTCAATGGTACACAAAGGCGGTTTCTCGTTGCAGGCACCGCCCCCGTATAGACTTGTCCAAGTTGTTTGGCTACTCAAATGAGAATACTTAACAAAGAAAATGCGCGCGACCTGTTGAAGTGGGGAACGTTAGATAGCTTCATTCACCGACTCTCAACACAACTGCCGATTGTGAAAGGCGCATTCACACGTCCGAACATTTCAGGAAAGCAAATCGTACTTTCGAACTTCTTTAAGTATCTTATGCTCAGAGATTCCCCTGTTTACCTGTATGTCACAGCCTGGGGGATTGCTACTGAGCATCTCGATCTGTTTTACGGCTATAGACGTTCTATGGGGGAAGTCCGTCCCCTAATCGAAGCCCCTGTACACGTATTTGAGCCTGCCGAGGGGGATGCGTTTGTTAGCGTACTATCCATGGCGTTTTTCTTCTCCTGGGACGCTTGGGTTTTTGATTTCACTGAAAGAACCTTACTTCGCATCTCCCATGACGGATGGCTCGAATTTCGGGCTAGCGATGAAGAACTTATTAAAATTTTCATCGCAGAATTGGAAAGATACGGGATTCCGCTGCTTCGTTCTTAGTCCGGTTGAAACTCAAATCAAAACGAAATCGCCTACTGCGCGGCAGCATGGGAACTACGTCCTCTCATCCTGCTATACTTTCTGCCCCTGCGCTGTTTGGCAGGCTCATTATGAAGGTTGTCGTCATTATTCCGGCCGCGGGACTTGGAACCCGCATGGCTGCTGGATCCGCCAAGCGTGCCGGGACCGGTATAACCCGCTCCAAGCAGTTTGCCGAAATTGGCGGGACGCCTATCCTCATCCATACGTTGCGACGCTTTGCTGAGTGTCCGCAGGTCACCGAGATATTTGTCGCGCTGCGCAAACCGGAGATAAAACAGTTCCAGCCTCGTTTGAACGAAGAATCCTTTGCCAGTCGTGTTCAGCTGGTAGAGGGCGGCGACAACCGCCAGCACTCGGTTGCCAATGCGTTGGCACAGGTGAAAGCTGAAGCGAACGACGTCGTTCTGGTCCACGATGCGGTGCGTCCGTTCATCGACCCCGAAGTCATTACGAACGTCATCAACGCGGCCAAGAATCTTGGCGCGGCAATCGCCGGAATTCCCGCCGTCGACACGATCAAGCAAGTGGACCGCACAGCGCACGGCGCCATCATCACCTCGACCATCCCGCGCGAAAGGATTGTGCTGGCGCAGACGCCGCAAGGATTCCGCTACTCAGTGCTGAAGAAAGCATTCGACGAAGCCCAAGCCGATGACTTTACCGGAACCGATGAAGCGTCGCTGGTGGAACGCTCCGGACACGACGTCTCAGTGGTGATGGGTTCGGCGCGCAATATGAAAATCACTACTCCGGCGGACATGCAGTTGGCAGAGTTTTACCTGAAGAATCAAAAACTTTAACCGCGGATAAAAGACAGATAACCTTTCCTATCAGATGCACTCCAATAAAGTATTACTTCCTTATCAGGCCCCTCTCATCAGTTCTGTAGCAAGTGACACGCATAGGGAGGAAGGTATGAAGGATCAAAAGAAAATTCGTCTGGGATTGATCGGTGTTGGCAATTGGGCCTTGTTCGCACATGTCCGGGTGCTGAGGCTCCTACCGGAGTACGAGATCGTAGCTATCTACAGCCAACGCAAGGAAGCGGCGA
>JAOAPH010000010.1 GCA_025462835.1 Candidatus Angelobacter sp.
AACATTGTTCCCACTGGCAGCGAAGCGCAATCCGGCCAGGTCTTGTTGAAGCACGGAAGCCGCGTCTCGTATCCGCAGATCGCGGTTGCTGCCTCGGTCGGCAAGAGCAAGGTGAGCGTTTTCAGTAAGCCGCGCATAGTAATCCTCTCCACTGGCGATGAGGTCGTAGATATTTCTGCAACGCCTGGCCCCAACCAGATTCGCAACTCCAATAGTTTTTCATTGGCAGCGCAGGTGCTGGCTGCGGGTGCAGATCCGGTGCAGTTTCCCATTGCACCAGACGAGCGCACCCGTCTTCGCGAACTCATCGAGGACGGCCTGCACTCCGACCTCTTGCTCTTAAGCGGCGGAGTCTCCATGGGTAAATTCGACCTGGTCGAAGATATCTTGCTCGAGTTCGATGCAGAGATCTTTTTCACTGGCGCGATGATCCAACCGGGCAAGCCCATCGTCTTCGGCCGAATTCCCCGCGATGGAAAGCAAAAATATTTTCTCGGCCTTCCCGGCAATCCCACCTCGACCATGGTCACCTTCGAGCTTTTCGCCCGGCCAATCATCGACGCTCTCAGCGGCGCGCTTCCATCGCCTTTGCTCTTTGTGCAGGCAAGGCTCAAGGCTGACTTTAAGACCAGGCCCGGCCTCACCCGATTTTTGCCCGCGCGCGTCTCCGGCAGCCATGCCAATCCGGAAGTAGAACTGGTAGGATGGCAGGGCTCGGGCGACATCGTTTCCGTCGCTCGCGCCAACTGTTTCCTAGTGGTTCCGCCAGACCGGGAACGCATCGTCGCCGGAGAACACGTGTCGCTTCTTTTGCGCTAGAAACGGGCCACCAGGTACGAGGATATGACTTATAGGAATTCATGATATCCAACAGCGACGTTGCAAAGCAGATCAGCGAGTTGATGCTTGACCTCTTTCGCCGCGTGGATGAGTCCGTTGACATGGTGAAGGAGACCTGTCCACCGGAGGAAGCTGCTGCATACCAAAAGGCGGCAGGGAGAGTTGCCGGCCCAATCGTTATGGACGTCTTGGAGCCGCTCTACGCGAAAAATCCAAAACTGAAGCCGCCCAATTGGGACGAGTGAGCTTCTGGAGACCGACTACTGGCTACTGACTACTGATGCCCAAGCTCTCCCATTACGATTCCGCAGGCCGCGCCAGCATGGTTGACGTCTCTCCCAAGAAGACGACCAAGCGTATGGCCGAGGCCTCCGCTTTTGTGGAGATGTCGCCGGCAGTTTTGAAAGCGCTTCCGAAGAACAAGAAGGGCGATCCGCTGGAAGTTGCTCGAATCGCAGGGATTTCCGCCGCGAAACGCACCGCGGAACTGATTCCAATGTGCCACACCCTGTCTCTCACGCACGTTGAAGTGGCCGCAAACGTGTGCGAGAATGGCGTTGCTATTACCTCGCGAGTCACTACAATGGGGCAAACCGGCGTCGAAATGGAGGCCTTGGTCGCCGCCAGCGTCGCCGCTCTTACCGTTTACGACATGTGCAAGGCCCTCGATAAAGGCATTGCCATCCGCGAGGTTGTGTTAGAGAAGAAGACGGGAGGCAAGTCGGGCCATTACGTCCGCGCGGCTTCGTCTAACTCGACAAACAGCAAAACGGTAAGCAAGAAGCCTTCACGTAGAAAGAAGTAAGTAAGAGCACCCATGCCTGCCAACGTCACAGTTCTCCTGGTCGATGACAATCCCATGATCCGGGAGATGTTGCGGCAGTCGCTTGCGAATATATGCACCGTCGCTATCGCGAATGACGGCACCGATGCCCTATTACGCTGCATCGAAAATCCGCCTGACCTCATCGTTACTGACTACAGCATCCCCGGGCTCGACGGACGTCAGTTGCTGGAAAAACTGAAGTCCCGCACCGGCACCGCGAAGATTCCGCTCATCATGGTGGCCAGCCGCGCCGATATCACGGAAAAATTAAAGATGGTTCAGGACTCGGTCGAGGACTACATCGAAAAGCCTTTCTTCCTGAAGGAAGCCGTCTCGCGTATAAAGAAAGTTGTGGACAAAGTTGCGCTCGAAAAAATGGCGCGTGAGGCCCCGGGTGAAAGCACATTGCGCGGCAGCCTGGCGCAGATGAACATCATGGACCTTTTTCAGTCGCTGGAAATGGGACACAAAAGTTGTTCGCTCACCCTTTCCAACAACGGCGAGAAGTGCCAGATGTTTTTTTCTGACGGCCAGATCAATCACGCGATATTCGGCGCCAGCAAAGGCGACGAGGCCGTTTACAAAGTCATGTCGTGGGTGGACGGCACGTTTTCCATCGACTTCACCGGCAGCAGCGTCGAACAGACCACCACGCGCTCGACGCAAGGGTTGCTCATGGAAGGCCTCCGCCTGCTCGACGAAGCCAATCGCGACGCAGAAGAGAACGTATTAGAGGGCTGATCCCGACGAGGTTCAATTGAGTTTCTGGCAGATAACGAAAGAGCAAAAGCTGCAAGTGATTAGCGGCTTTCAATTGGCTGGCGGAATCTTATTGGGCTGGGCTTTGATAGGTTGCCTAATAGTAGGTTGTGGCGCGGCATTCGGTACCATTCGACAATCCAATCTTTCCTCACTCTCAAGACCCGGTGCTTTCGCGGTTGCATTGGGCTCTTTTGTATTGATCTCTTTGATGGTGCAAAGATGGGCAAAATATTTCGCCGGCTGGGTCGGATATGGTGTCCTGAATAGTCTGACCATGGCCTTTAGCGGCCACGCACTGAACAACCGCTCTATTCCGGTTAATCGGTGGCTTGCGCTGAGTATGGCCCTTATGTTCTTCACCAGCTCCGTTGCATGTCTTAGATTCACGAAAAGCTATGAGCTTAATTTGCTGGACAAGTGTGCCGTATTGTTTTGGATATTGGCAGTCACCTTTGCCGTAAACTCTGAATTGGCAAAGCGGCCTGAACTTGGGTCGATCGCCTTAGCAATCAGTTGTCTAGTTCTGTTGGCCGCTTGGTTTTATCAGCGTTCCGCATCGTCACGAAAGTGGGTGCACCGTAAGCTTTCAAGTAATTTGGCTTCTCAGCAACCAGTTTGAGCAACGGTCCTAATGTCCATCACCGCCGCAGTCCTGACCATCAGCGATTCCACTCACCGGGGCGAACGTGAAGACCTCTCCGGGCCTGCCCTCGTCACTCTCCTTCAGCAAAAAGGGTTCATCGTTGTATCGCGCGACGTCTCGCCCGACGATCAAGGACGCATCTCCGCAACCCTGATTCAAATGTCAGAAGTGGCGCAATTCGTCGTGACCACGGGCGGGACAGGACTATCCCCCCGCGACGTGACTCCCGAAGCCACCGCCGCGGTATGCGACAATCAAGTCCCGGGAATAGCCGAACTGATGCGCGCCGAAGGATTGAAGCAGACAAAATTCGCGCCACTCAGCCGCGCAATCTGCGGAGCGCGTCGAAAATCGTTGATCTTGAACCTGCCCGGCAATCCCAAGGGTGCTGTGGAGTCTCTCTCAACGGTGCTGCACCTGGTTTCGCACGCGATCGATCTGCTCAACGGCAAGACCAGTCACGAGAAGATGCCCGGCATCGTTTTGTAAGCTCGTGAAGGCTTTCCGCAATTGGCTGCCTGTTACACTTTAAGGACCTTACTTTTCAGAGCGCCTCTACTTGAAGTCATTTCTCCTAAAACTGAAACTTGGATTTGCAAAGTACAAAGCATTCCTCCTTGCCATGCTGGGGCCCCTCGGCATTTGGGCGCCATTTGCGATTTCCGCCACCGATGCGGCTGCTTTGGGAATTCCCGTTGACCCCATCATCATCGGATATGTCTGGGCATCACGCGACAATCTCGGCTTGGTGGCCTTCTATTGCATCTCTTCCGCGATCGGTTCCGCACTCGGAAGCCTGGTGCCGTATTGGATCGGCCGCGCCGGCGGCGAGCTGCTGTTGCTGAAACGTATCGACCACCAGCGATTGGAGCAATTACGCGACAAATTTGAGAGCCAGGAATTCTTTTTCCTGATGATTCCGTGCCTGTTGCCGCCGGGCACGCCCTTCAAGCTTTTCGTTCTCTGCTCAGGCGTCTTTGAGATGCGCATCCCGCTCTTCATGCTGGCAATCTTTTCCGGACGTTTGCTTCGCTGCGCCATCCTCGCATTTCTTACGATTCGCTTCGGAGCGGATGTTCTAACGGTCTTCAAGGACCATCTCGCCGCAGTCGGAGTCTTCGCAATCGTCGCGGTCGCGCTCTACTTCGGAATCCGATATTTCCGCCGCAGAAGCGCCACGGTCTTGGCGTGATCTCTAAACGCGGGCGCCCACTAGGGGGGTGCCCCACATTCGCGAAGCTAAGTTCAGCGAAATAATTAGTCCAAAGCTGTTGCTTTGAGAGGGCACGACTTCAGTCGTGCCGCACGCCATTGAGAATACAAATGGGCTTTAGCCCCTGAGGTTCCACTTCCAGATTGCAAAAGAAAAAGGGCGCGAACCTCGCGCCCTTCTCAAACTACAAACTACGATTACGCTGCCGTTCCCTCCGGCTCCGTCAAACGACGAACCGCCTCAACCGCCACCGGCGCGGCAAAGATCGCCAGCGTGTAGATCATGTCAGAGGCAAAGGTTCCGCGGAAGAACGGGATCGCCATCACAAAGCAGGTTCCTAATCCAGCGAG
This sequence comes from Candidatus Angelobacter sp., assembly GCA_025462835.1. GTDB lineage: Bacteria > Acidobacteriota > Terriglobia > Terriglobales > Acidobacteriaceae > JAICLA01. Next base: position 4,635 of record JAOAPH010000010.1, read on the forward strand.
CGTGTGCGGATACATCGTGGAAAACGCCCACACGCCAAGATTGCTGACTACGAAGAATGACGTCGAACTCGCCAACGCGCCGCCGGCGACGACGGGAAGATTGAACTTGTGCTCCGACGTGCTGTTCTTCATCAACCCGCCGATCAACACTGCCGCTGCGTACCACGCTGTGCTGACAAAAGTGCTCACTCCGAGCGGGTAGTGATAGACGAAAAGGTTCAAGGCAATGTCAGACGCGGCCAGCAGCAGGACGGGAACCCACATCTCCCTGCGCGACCGCCTTGCGCCAAAGAACAAAAGCGCGGCACCCACGGGTGTGAAGTGGAACGTATGGGGCAGAAACCGCACCGCCACCGCAAGAAGAAGGAATAAATAAGCGAGCATCGAGCACCTCGGGATCTTAGCTACTGCAACTGTCCATTGTTGCCGCTAATGCGAGGGACGTCAAGCGGCGCTTAACTGAGCTTCTCAATCTTCATCGCAAGGCTTTTGAAGCCACCAACCCTCCAGCGCCGAAGGCGCGGAATAGGTTAGCCCGCCACGGAAGTGGCGGGTACGCGATCACCACGGCCCAGAGTCCCGTAGGGACGACAGCCTCAACCCAACACCCACTTCGGGTCATAGTCGACATTGTGTTTCTTCAACAATGCCAAGTATTCTTCCTCGAAAGTTCGTTTCTTATGGTGCTCCGCTTGGTTCGCGATATATTCGATCACCGAATTTCGACCCGACTCGCTGACGCCGAAAGCGCCATACGCAACCTGCCATGAAAAGCGCCGATCATGTTCCCGCATCCAGCGCGATGAATTTGCCTTCAATGTCTGCACTGCTTTTGCTAATGCAATGGTCTTAGGCAAATCGAAAAGGACATGGATGTGATCACTCATTCCACCCACGGTCACAATTGGAATTTTATGGTTCGCGCCAATTCCGACGATGTACTTCCACAATTCCGTTTGGACTCGTTCGTGAATGCTGGGCTGGCGCTCTTTGGTGCTGAAAACAAGATGAATCAGATTCTGTGTGTAGGTATGGGCCATAAGGCTGCCGTCCCTCCGGGACTCGGCCAAACATTATGCACCCTGTCCCGCCACTTCCGTGGCGGGCTAACCTATTCCGCGCCTTCGGCGCTGGGGTTAGCTCGAGTAGAATGAGTGCCTGCCATAACTAGAGGTTTGGGCGAGGTAGTGGCATTATTGGACAGCGAGGCAGCTGAGGGCAGCGGGTATGAACTGGCATTGGTGGCTTGGATTAGCCATATTAGCGGTGATTTTAGTTCTGGTATTTACCAGTAAAGCGAAGCGATCCAAACGAGAGATCATCGCTTCCATCGAGAATCATGCTAACGGTACTGAGGGCGGATGGGATTGGGACGATTTCACATCAATCAGAATTGCAGACCCATTCCTGGAGGCCGCTCGAATCGAATGTCTTCGCATAGAAAATGAAGAGTTGCCGTGGGAGCGAAATGCGGCGTTCCTAGAAGTCGCCCGAAAGCTCAAAGAGAATTCAAACTGACCCACAAGCCGCCTCCACCCCAAACAACTTCACCTCATCATCCTTCGACAGCCTGACCATCTCCTCGAATACGAATCCTAGTTTCTCCAGCACTGCAATCGACGAATCGTTATCCGGCGAGGTGATGGCCACAATCCGCTTCAGCCCGAACGTGGTTCGACCATAGGTCATCACCGCTGTCGCCGATTCCATGGCGTAGCCTTTGTGCCAGAATTGCGGAAGGAAGGCGAAGCCGAGATCGACATCTTTCAGCGTCTCTCGCTTGAGAAGCCCGCAGATTCCGATCGGCACTCCGCTCTCTTTCAGCAGAGTCAACCAGAGTCCGAAGCCGAAGCGCTCATAGCTGGCGATAGGGCCGTTGAGGATGTAATTTTGCGCATCGTCCAGAGTGCGAACGCCTCTGTCGCCGATAAAGCGCAGGAATGACGGCTCATTCAAAAGTTGCAGGATGAACGCTGCGTCGTCCATTAAGATCCTGCGAAGCGCCAGGCGGTCTGTCTCCAGAACATTCACAGGATGATCTAGGACGCGCATTGCGTCCTCTTACTTCTTCTGCTTTGGCTTTTTCTTTTCGCGCTTTTGTGTGTTTTTATTTCC
>JAOAPH010000017.1 GCA_025462835.1 Candidatus Angelobacter sp.
GTTCCCTCCTGAAGCAAGGCGGCGGTGAAAGCAGCCAGTCCGGCGCGGTCTGCGGGATTCTGTTCGCTGCCGCTGTTAACAACTAACGTGGCGCTGACGATGGGAAGGTTGTGTCGCTCCACCAGCATCAGCGTTAGGCCGTTTGCGAGATGGCTGACGACTGGAGTAGGAAGCGTCAATGCAGGCGTTGGACCCGGCGTTGGAGCATTGCTGCGCCAGTTGTCTTTTTCTGAAGCAGTAGTCTCACCAGCAGTAAGCGCTGCTTCCTTCGGATCATCGGTCCGAGGGACGTCGGTGATCACCTTCTTGCCTTTGATGGCATAGATGACCACGCGGGAGTCGTCCGTGAGTTTTGACTCCGCAAATTTCTGGACTCCGGCTGCGGTGACGCTCTCAAAATTCTTCAATTCGGTCGAGAGGTATCCGGGATTGCCAACGTAATGGTTGTAAGAGTTGAGGCGATTGGCCACTCCGTTGAATGATTCCAAACCGGCAACAAGTCTGGATTCAACTGCGGCACGGGCGCGATCGACTTCGGCTTGCGTTGGACCTTCCTTGCGAATTTTGTCGAGTTCTTCCTGAATCGCCTTTTCCAACTCCTCAGGCTTCACTCCAGGTTTCGCAGTGGCTTCAATCGTGAAATTCGATCCCAGGATCAGTGAACGCTGTCGTGCGCTGACGCTCTGGGCAATTTTCTTGTCGTAAACCAGGCTCTGGTAAAGACGGCTCGCCTTACCTCCACCCAGGATCTGCCCCAGGATGTCGGCGTCGGCGTCGCCCGGCTTGTAAATGGAGGGGGTGAGCCATGCCATAGCGACGCGCGGCAACTCGATCTGGTCGGTGACGATGATCCGCTTTTCATCCGTGATGGCCGGGGTAACTGCATCTATCGGCGGCACCGGAGCGCCCGCGGGAATGGATCCGAAATATTTTTCCACCAGCTCTTTGGCTTTCGCTTTTGTTATGTCGCCGACAATGGCGATCGTGCAATTGTTCGGAACGTAATACTGCTTGAAGAAATCGCGGACATCACCCAGACGCGCGGCTTCGATGTCAGCATGAGATCCGATCACTGAACCGTAATAAGGATGTCCCTTGGGGTAAAGCTGGTGGTCCATCTCTTCATCGGCAAGTCCGTAAGGCGGATTCTCCGTGCTCTGGCGACGCTCATTGCGTACCACGTCGCGCTGCGTGATCAGTTTCTGCCCATCGAGCGTGTCGAGAAGAAAGCCCATGCGGTCGCTCTCTATCCACAGCGCAAGCTCCACCTGGTTGGAAGGAACCGTCTCAAAATAGTTAGTGCGGTCGAAGTCTGTGGAGCCGTTGATGTTGGTTGCGCCGGCGCCGGAGAGCACCTTGAAATGCGCGCTCTCGCCCTTGGGTCCTTGAACGTGCCTCGAGCCGGAGAACATCATGTGCTCGAAGAGATGTGCGAAGCCAGTGCGTCCGGGACGCTCGTTCGCCGGGCCCACGTGATACCAGAGATTCACGGCGACCATGGGAAGACGATGGTCTTCACTGACAATCACTTCGAGTCCGTTGGCCAACTTGAATTTGTCGAACTTCAGGGTAGGCAGCTGCGAACCAGCGGGACTCTTCGCGGCAGTGGCCGACTTTGCCGTTGCTCCAGGCTTTACGGCAGTGGTCTTCGGCGCTGGCTTCGTTGCTTGAGCAAAAATAAACGAGCTGCTCGCGAGCAGCAGGACGAACACACTGAATCGCTTAAGAGCAATCATGGGAACTCCGATCAGAAGTGAAGGAATTTAGGGGCAAGCGGACGCACAAACGATATATCGGGGCGAGGGGAAGGTCAAACGGGAAGGGTCAGCTATGGAATTTGGACCGGAATCATGACGTGCTTTTCGAACGCGCCGGATGTTGCCACAACCTCGACCTGAAGGGTCTTAGAAGTATTCAGTCTGCGAACCCGGGGTTGCAAGTTTCTAGTTTTGCTTTCAACAGTAGCTTCAATGAAGCGAGTCCCATTCAGCAGAAAATCGGGTGAAGCAAATTGACAGCTCATGCCGCTTGGCAGACTAGCGCACGACAAATGGACCGGCTGCTCTTCTCTGCCGGAGGCACTTACTTCGACTTGGAAAGTGCCGGCGGCTGATTGCTGTGCAGCATCACGATGCGAACGACTTGGGCGCGCTGCTGTCACGTTGAAATCGATGGAACTTTGATTCACTATTGCTGAAGAGCTGAGATTATAGTTTCCGTCGCCTGAATACCTGGCCGTGATTGCGTGCGTGCCGACCGGTGGTGTCGCAATGTTGAATGAGGCATGCCCCAAACCATCCAAGGTGGTGGATGCAATCACAACGGCACCGTCGAGCAGTGAGACTGTCCCCGTCATTTGGCCTCCGGCTGGAGAGGTCACTGTGGTATTCAACGAAATTGGAACTCCAACGATCGACTTTGGTGCTGACGATACCAGGGCAGTTGTCGTTGCTGCCTTGTTAACGGCTTGAGAAAGCATGGGCAACGATCGTGGGAAGTAATTGGAATCGCCGCTGTACGTGGCCGAGATCGGATGTACGCCAGCAGTAAATGCTGAGTTGGCGAAGCCTGTGCTCGCGGGGAGATTTAGACTGCCAAGAAGAATTCCAGCGTCCTTGAGCAGTACGGTGCCACTGACGGCGGGCATACCAGGAACGCTGGGCACCAGATTCGTAGAAAGCGTGACTTGTTGTCTGAAAACCGATGGGTTCGCAGACGATGTCATCGACATTTTGGTTCCACCCGTGTTCGGGAGCACCATCGCTTCACCCCCTATTGCGACCAGGTCATTCGCGCCACTGTCATTCATGTCAGCTGCAAAAAGTGAAGCGGCGCCTCCGCCTGCCGCAAGCTGAATGGGTGCGGTAAACGTGCCATCTCCCTTATTAGTGAAAAGTTCTACAAGCCCGCCATTTTCGGAGGCGACAATATCAAGAATGCCGTCGCCGTCGAAATCGCCCAATGCGAGCGCTTCGCCTCTCCATTTCAACGGCAAAACAAGGGCTGGCTTAAATGTTCCATTTCCAAGGCCCATCAGAACGCTTACCGATCCCGGATTTCCGTTACCCGTATTTCCGATGACGAGGTCAATCTTTCCGTCTTGATTCAAATCTGCTGCGGCTATCATTCGATAGGGAAAAGCGCCGAGTAATGGGTGTTGAGCTACAAGCGAAAATGCGCCCTGCCCATTTCCGAGAAAGATATCGGCCTGGCTGTCAAAGCCATTTCCGCCGTTTCCGACGGCTATGTCCAATTTTCCATCGCCGTTAAAATCGGCCACTACTACCGAACTGGGACCTTCAGAGGCCTGGTAAATGTTTTGGGCAAGGAGAGGCTGAAACGTCCCGTCGCCATTGCCGAACATCACGCCTATCGTGCTTCCTGCAATGCCGCTGGCATAAACCAGATCAGGTTTGCCATCGCCGTTGAGGTCACCTATAGCAATGTACTGACTTGCCGCCTGTTGTGAAGCGGTAAAAACTGACTGAAAACCACCACTTCCGTTTCCAATGAGCGTAGTAATTCCTTTGACACCTGAACTGGTATCGGTTCCGGTTGTGACAATGTCCAAGATGCCATCGCCATTCACATCCACCGCAACTACATTGCCGCCGCTTAGAACTGGAATTGTAGGCAGGCTGAGGACAAACTTAAAATTTCCTGTGTTCAACAGCAGCGTGATCCTGTTCAGTGCATCAGCGATAGCAATGTC
>JAOAPH010000002.1 GCA_025462835.1 Candidatus Angelobacter sp.
GGCGCAAATGCAGATGGCTCGCAGCAGCCCAACTCCGGCCTGGGAGGAATACTCGGCCAGCTCGGCGGCCAAAAGAAGCAGCAACAGCAACAGCAGAACTTGCCGGCGAGTGACAATCCCCCCGCGAATCCGCAGCAGAATCAGAACCAGCCGAAGCAGCAGTCAAATCCGGTGAATGACATCTTCAATGCCATCTCTGGTGCGCAAAAGAAAAAACAGCAGCAGCAGCCGGCGCCCCAACAAAAGCCGCCCGACCAGCAGCCGCCGCCCGACGCACCAAAATGACAATCTCGCTGAGAAATACAAAAGCCGCTCTCTCTCGAGAGCGGCTTTTTATCTTGCGAGCCACGTCCTAGGTGCTTGATTCTTCCAGAAGGCCCTGTTCCAGTTTCTCCTGGCAGGCGATGCAATAGCGCGTCCATGGAACCGCTTCTAGGCGCTTGGCGTTGATGTCATTGCCGCAGTTGATGCATTCGCCGAAGACGCCCTCGCGCATGCGAGCGAGTGCCACCTCTACCATTTGCAATAACTGGCGCTCGTTATTGCTCTGATGAAAGAGAAATTCTTTGGTGTATGAGTTGGCGGCGCGATCGGCGATGTCCTGCGCAGTGCCCACATCGGCATCGCGTCCATCCTGCTCCGTACGAGCCACTATCTTGCGGAGGTCCTGTTGGCGTTCCTCCAATTGTTTTCTAAAGGTTTCTAGTTTCTTCTTATCCATAAATATGACTGCTCTTTTGATGCGATATATACAGAAATGTTGCTGATGTTGGGAATCAACAATAATATTCGCCATCTTGAATTAGCGCAAATTGAGCACAGCCTGGAGCGCTTGCCCCGGGGCCACTCAAATGCCGGGGAGGAGAACAAAAAAGGTGGCCAGAGGCCACCTTTTGAAAGAGGCAAATTGGGAGGGTAAGATCAAGGAAGATGCGAGACGTGCCGACGAAGCAAATATTGACCGCGTCGTACCTGAGTAGAGAAACTTTGGGGGTTGCAAATCATTGAAGTGTTTTACGGCCTCTTTAGTATTTATCTAAGTTGCATTTACCTGACCAAAACCGAGAGGCATGCCTGAGGAAATCGAAAGACATTGGATAGCAGCGATTTAATTGGTTCTAAGCGTTTCCGCTGCATCAGCTTTAGTGCACATACTGGAGTGGCTGTGGTGAGGTATGTGGCATTCACGTACCATCTCTAAGCAGTTCTCTGCTCAGCTTTGGCTTGGTCTTGCTCTTCAATCAGCTTTAATTTGTTCAAAAGCGCTTTGTAACTGATCTTCAAAATTTTCGCTGCCTGTCTGCGGTTCCACTTTGTTTGCGACAAGACCCGCTCGATGGCCTCGCGCTCGGCCTTCATCGCCGCCTGCTTACCAATCTCCAAAAGCGAAGGGGTTACGCTCAGGACATCCGCGCCAGCGCCCGGGCTCTTGGTTTGTACTCGGCCAGCGTTAGTTGGGAAATCGGCAATCTCGTCCTCCTGTCCCGCAATGTCTGAAAAGCCGGTCGAGGTGACGATCGGCTTATGAGTGGAGAGCTCGCGGATGATCTGGGGTTCATTGCCCACGATGGTGTATCGCTTCACCAGATTTTCGAGTTCGCGAATGTTCCCGGGCCACGTGTAATCCATCATGCGCGCGATCGCATTCTCGCTGAACGGAGGCGGATTCTTTCCGTAATAGTGGCTGTATTTATTCAGGAAGAAATCCAGGAAAACGGAAATCTCTTCGCGCCGTTCCCGCAATGGCGGAATGTGAATAGTGACTACGTTCAGTCGATAAAAAAGATCTTCCCGGAATGATCCCTGGGCGACGGCTCGCTCCAGCGGCTTGTTCGTCGCAGCCAACACGCGAACGTCCACTGCGATATCACGCTTGCCGCCGAGTCGTGCAAACTCTCCGTCTTGCAAGACGTGGAGCAATTTGGCCTGGAGCGCAGGATGCATCTCACTGATCTCATCCAGGAAAATGGACCCATTGTTCGCCTGGTCGAATTTGCCCAGCTTTTGCCGGTTCGCTCCAGTGAATGCGCCTTGCTCGTAGCCGAAGAGTTCGCTTTCCAGCAACTCATGGGGGATGGCCGCACAATTTACTTTGACGAAGGCCTTATCGTGCCGCCCCGATTGCGCGTACACCATGCGCGCCACCATCTCCTTGCCCGTCCCGCTCTCTCCGCGGATCAAGACAGTGGCGTTGGTGTCGGCGACTTTTTCAATCGTCATCTTGACGTCTTCCATCTTCGGGCTCGTGCCAAAGAGCATGGAAAACTCGGTGTCTCCACGGACTTGATCGCGCAATTGCGGAGCGTCTGTGGCGACATGCTGCTTTTCAATCACCCGCGTGATGCGCAGATCAAGATCTTTCAGATCGAACGGCTTCGCAACATATTCATCCGCGCCGAGCTTTGAGGCTTTGAAGATGAGTTCAGGATTATTTTGCGCGGAGATCACAATCACCGAGACATCGGGCTTGATGTGGCGCAACCGGGATAGCGTCTCCATGCCCGTCATGCCGGGCAGGGAAACGTCCATCAGGACGAGGCCTGGATCCAGGCTGCGAAAAATGCGCAAGGCTTCTTCGCCGGAGGCGGCAATCGAAAGGTCGAAATTGCGTTTCGCTAGATGGGAGCTTAGGTACCGTGACATGGCGCTGTCGCCGTCGACAATCATCACGCGAACTCGTTGGTTTGCTGTTGCCAATTCCCCTCCGTTTGCGGGGTTCCAATCAACTAGCGTAGCGCTTACTTATACGACTTTCCTGGCGGAAATGGTAGTACAGTGCCAAATGTAAGTAGTAGGATGCACAGTCCCGATGCTAGGTTGCTGGTTTGGCGGGAAAACTCACACCAGAGTACCTTCAAGGTGGATTGGATGCGCCTTTAGGGCGAATTCGGTGCTTAGGTGTGGAAGCGCGTTGCAGTCTGTTTCAGAGCCAAGCTACTAAAGAGCCCCGATCTGCTCGAGTTCCTGCTCGATTGCTGCTTGGTCTTCGGCCGATATGTCGACAAACTGAATGCCCACGCCGACCCCGCTCAAGCAATAGCGAACCTCTGCTCGAGTGTTCACCTCGTGATTGGAGCGGATCAAACGGAAATGTACCTTTATGACGGCGCCTTCGGGAAAATGCCGCGCCGTGTTGATGAACATGCCTGTAGTGCTTACGTCCGGAACCTTGACTGGGATCTCTTCGCTGCTTCCTTCGTACACGATTGCAAGATCGCTATATCCGCGAAAGCGGTCACCGTTGCGGCTGCTGATGCGGGAGGTGCTGGGATCTGTGTTCAAGCTTTAGCTCCTTCTGAATGTGCGCCGGCCCTTGCGGCTGGACGGCCGCTGCCCACCTGACGCGTTCCCGCTCCGCAATACGGGCAGAAGAGGAATGCGGGCGCGAGCGCCTTCCCGCAGCTACGGCATCGTGATATTGCGGTCGTCTGCTCAAACGGGACTACCCGGAGAACTTCGTCAATGGTGGTGATTCCGGCTTTGACTTTGTTCAGCGCATCTTCCTGCATCATTTTCATGCCGCCGCTACGGGCCAGATTGCGGATCTCATCATCGCGGAAGTTGGAACGTACGCATGCGCGGATCTGTTCATCCATGATCAATGTTTCGTAGATACCGACGCGGCCTTTATATCCCGTGTTGTCACACCTTCCGCAGCCCGTCTCCACAAACATAGTGTTGTCGAAATCAACTATGCCGGCGGCCAGCAGTCGGGAAGAATATTCCGCAGTGACCGGCACCTCTTGCCTGCAGGAACAGAGTTTGCGCACGAGACGCTGCGCTATAACCGCTGTGAGCGATGATGCAATAACAAATCCGGGAATGTTCAAGTCGAGAAGACGAGTGATTGCTGCCACGCTGTCATTGGTATGCAGCGAAGAGAGCACCAGGTGTCCGGTTTGCGCCGACTGCAGTGCGATCTCAGCGGTTTCCGTATCGCGGATCTCGCCCACCATGATGATGTTCGGGTCCTGCCGCAAGATCGAACGCAAGCAACTGGCAAACGTCAGGCCAGCCTTCGTATTGACCTGTATCTGGTTGATCTCGTCAATCTTGTACTCGACTGGATCTTCAACGGTGATGATATGCACTGCTGGAGATCGAACAAGATTCAGTGCGCTATATAAAGTTGTGCTCTTGCCGGAGCCGGTCGGCCCGGTAACCAGGATCATGCCCTGAGGCAGCGCCAACAGCGCGCCTAACGACGCAGCATTCTCTGGCGCCAGACCGAGTTGAGCGAAGCCTACTCGCGTCGCCGCTGGATCCAGGATTCGCATCGCCACTTTTTCCGTGCCTTCGTGCGTGGGCAGCGTGGATACGCGGAAGTCGAGGCTGCTCTGTCCGATCTGCACCACAAAGCGACCATCCTGCGGCATTCGGCGCTCAGAAATATCCATATCGGACAGGATCTTGATCCGAGAGACAAGCGAGGTCGTCAGTTCCGGGGGTATGTGAGTGAGATCGCGCATGACTCCGTCGATGCGGACTCTGACCACCGTTCCCATGGTGTGCGGTTCGATGTGGATGTCGCTGGCTTTTTTCTTTGCCGCAGCAGCAAGAATGGAAGAGACCAGACGGACGGCGGGTGTTGTCTCGTTGCGCAGTTCCGCTTCAAATTCATCCATCGCCGCCTTATTCCGTTCGCTGGAACTGGCAGTGAAGAACTGCATGTCGGAGATATCAACCTGATCGACGAACGGAAGATGTTCCTGGTCGGCTTGAGCTTGAGCTTCGATCTCGGCGTAGCATTTTTCGATGGCTTCTTTGATCTCTGACGGAAATCCAAGACGCGGCGATATGTCCATGCCTGTCAAAAATTTAAGTTCGTCGATGGCGCGGAGATTCTGGGGCTCGGCCATCGCCAGAACAATCTTCTTGCCTTCGCGTACCAGCGGCAGGACGCAATATCGGTCAGCCGCCGCGCGAGGCACTAATTCGAGAGCCGCCTTTTCGACGGTGGCAAAACGGACGTCGACATATCGGAGGCGCGCCGCTTCTTCCAACGCGGAGACGAGGTCGTCTTTCGAAACAAGTTCGCGTTCCAGGAGCAGTTCGCCCAGCAAGCGAGCGGTGTTTTGCTGCTCAAGCAGGGTTCGATCCAAGTCCTCAACACTGATGTGCTTCCTCTCGCGAAGCACTTCGCCCAGCCGCTTCTTCGCCATCAGACTCAACTTACCTTTGCGAAGGCATCAGAGTCAACCGGACAACTCACTTAGTCATTACCTATCTGAGTACAGGCGTAATTCACGCCGCACATGAAAAAGGCGCGGACAAATTGTCCGCGCCTCTAAATTTTTGGAAAGCAACCTTCGTTTAGCTGGTTCCGACGACCGTGCGGAGCTTGCCTGGCATGAAGTGGTACGGTGGCCAGGGACCGCTGATGACCAGCTCACAGCCCTTTAACTGACCGGCGGCGCTGGTGAAACGGTTTTGATATTTTTCAATGGACTTGTGGTCAATCAGGTGGGCGATGTCGATGAGCATTCCGCCGGTTTCAATCCGTCTGCAACTGACTTCTTCTTCAAGCGGATGAAACATCTTGTGTACTTGTACGGAAAGTGCCCGGGCTTTTGTTTGGCGCTCTCGCTGACGGGTGGCCTTTTCGCGCAGGCACGTGAGATATTCACCGCCGGTGGTTTTGGGCAGGATGATATCTGCCATTGCTTCTCGAACGGAGCCGTCCTTGACCGTTACTTTTAAATGCATTTCGGCCTTGCCCCGAAGGCGATCGACCGACGCCAGGAATTGCTTGCGATTGGCACGCACGGCGCGCCTGAGCGATTCATCTGATTCAAAAACTGTGCCGAAGCGGAAGGGAAGGACTGTAGTCCGATCGAAACATGCGCTTACCACTCTGGCGTGTTCGACGACTGCCTTCTGGCTGAGTTGGCCATTCGGGATGTATTCGCTGACGATGACTGCGAAGTCTCCGCTGGGATATCCGAAGACCTGAGTGCCGTTCACACCATGCAAGCTTTCAATGGGAAAGGGACGTCGTGCTCGAGTGCTTCCTTGGAAAGCTTGTTGCTCAGTGATGCAGTACGCGTACCACGCCATATCAGTTTCTCCGATAACTGGGCGAGACGAAAAAATCCGCCTCCCCGTTAATTAGGGTAAGGGCCTAATGTTGAGTTGTAACTTGATGAGGCGACAGCGGTAGACATGTATCCATGGGGAGATGTGACACTGTCTGTTACTTACCTATCCTAGCCTTTCACCTTAGCAATAGCAACAAAGATGATGCACGACGAGAGCGCAACCGGCGACTGAAGAGGCTTTTGACGGCGTCGAGTCTCCGACGAAATCGGTATAACTCCGGAAGTTAGCTGCATCAATTCCAGTGCATTCCGGAGAGAAATTCCCTACCAATTTAGTAACCCTGGATACCATTTTTTCTTGAGGGATCCACGCGGAACCTGCTTGGCTCAGCATCTCTCGCCACTTAAGTCATTGCAATCACAAGAAAGCCGACAGCAGAGAAGGTGCCAAGAGTTGGTATTTATCGTGCAACATCGATTACAGAGTAGTACTCGGACTCGCCTTCGATTTCGCCTGTCGCACTGAAAATGGCTCCTCTTAACACAATGAGTGAACGATCTATTCCCGAGGAATTCTTTGTTGAAGTCTACTCGGAACTGCCGCAATCGATTGTGCAGAGTCGATGGCGTGATGTGAATGTTCTTCTTCGGCTGAGCATGATGGCGGGTCTCCAGATGCAGATGGACGCAACCCTCGGAGTGCTGTGCGAATATGCTTGGGAGATCGCCCGATACGATCGTGTGCTGATTTATTTCTGGAATGAAGTGGAAGAGCAATCCCGCTTGCGCGACTGCAAGAGCCTGACTCCCGAAGTGAAGCAAGAGTATGGGACAGGCAACGTTCTCGATTATTGGTGCATGAAGCACGGCAAGCCGTTGCTGGTAAATTCCGGAAAGCACCCTGAAGTGGACAAGCTGCTCAGTGCCGTAGGGGCCTCTTCTGGGGTCGTGGTTCCGGTGTTGGTCAACAATCGGGTGATGGGATCGCTGCAGTTTTTTTCCAAAGTGTCGAGTGGATTCAACATTGAGGATGCTCAACTTCTGTGGGCTCTAGCGCGGGTGGCGGAAAACCTCTTGGCCCGCGAGCGCGCCAATGAAGGACTGATCCACTTTGCTTTCACTGACCATCTCACCGGATTGCGATCGCGCGGCTATTTCGAACAGCAATTGGAATTAGAGGTAAAGCGCTCAGAACGCAAGCAGGTGCAATTCGTACTCCTGATGCTCGACATCGACCACTTCAAACCCCTTAATGACACTTATGGGCATCACATTGGGGACCAGGTCTTGAGAGAGGTTGGGCGCATCCTGATGGAAGACATGCGCGAGGTGGACACGGTGGCGCGCTATGGAGGAGAAGAGTTCGTGATCATCTTGCCGGAGACCACTGAGGACGAAGGCTACGCGGTGGCGCAGCGCATTCGCAAAGCGGTGGAGGAGACCGGCTTCGCTATCTATTTCCCCGACTCTGCCGAGGTATCCGTAACAGAAAAACTTTCAATCAGTATCGGTCTTTCGTTTTTCGATTCGAACATCAAGAACAAGCGCGAACTTGTGGAATTCGCCGATGCCGCGTTATACGCCGCGAAGAGCAAAGGCCGCAACGCGGTGCTCAAATATCGCGACGTCGCGGCACAAAAGCGCGCAAAAGAGGCCTCCTAGTCCATGCCTGTTGCGACAGTAAAGATCTTGACTCAGACGAC
>JAOAPH010000037.1 GCA_025462835.1 Candidatus Angelobacter sp.
GTGGGATGATGGGTTTCCACATGCGCGAGGTTTCCGCATAGCCATGCAGAAGAATCACCGGCGCACCGTGGCCGGCAGTGAAGTAATGCAGTTTGACTCCGTCGACCTTGGCAGTGCGGGACGCGATGACGGTGTCTGATGGTTTGGCCTGGGCTGCCGATGCCACGACGGTGGAGAGCAAGAACAGAACGCCTAAGGTGGCCAGAGTCAGAAGGCGGTCAAGAGTGCTTTTCATGAAAACTCCTGGGAAGAGCAAGAGCCTCTTCGGGTAGATTTGGGATTTCCACTATACAGGTGTCCGCGGGCAGCTACATCTCTCTCCACTGGGATGCAAGCAGTTCGAGTCGTTCGAGAGCGGCGAGGTCACCGTGATGGCGTTTAATGCCATAAGTCACGTCGCAAATGCGGCGGATCGTCCACTCCGGGCGTGGCCGCTCGATCAGCTTGATGTCGTTTCCACTCTCCACGATCCCTTCCTGGAGCACGCGGTAGTACCAGCCGGAGCGTCCGGATATGACGAGTCTCTTGGGCAGGTCTGACAGTCCCCACTTGCGGGCCAGCTTCCAGCAAGGAGAGCGCGGTTGAGAGACTTGGAGAACGGCGTCGCCGGCCTGGTGAATGTCGCCGATACAGACGTCATCTTCTTCGGCGTCGGCTACTGTGAAGTTTTCACCGAAGGCCCCAAAATTGAAATCGGGGAGCTTCAGTTCATTGCGCCACGCAGGATAGTGCTCGGCGGAGTAGGCGAGCACGGCTTTGTCGGGGCCACCGTGAACGCGCAAGTCGGCTTGTGCGTCGCCGGCGAGGTTGCGTTTGTCCAAGCGAACCGGACCATCGATCTTATTTTTGAAGATGCCGGTGAACCATTGAGATTTTGATGGATCGTTCGAGGACGCGTCGCCGAGGCGCTGTGGGAGTCCGACTTGGATTGAGACGATGTGGCCGACGGTGGCGAGCATAAGGAGTGATTAGTAGAAGAAATTGTACGCGCGGAGATGTCGCCCCGCCGGGGCTCTGGAATTCAACGCGTCGGGAGCTATAAACATTCAGCCCCTGACGGGGCTAGTGAGTTGTGCCACTCGGATGCAGAGTGATAGGGATCCTTCGCTTCGCTGAGGATGACAAAGGCCACAGCCGAGGGCGGCTGTGCCACACACATGATCAAGAGTGGAGTTTGCCCAAGTTGGCTGCGTCTTATAGAATCACAAGTTCTCTGCAAGAGTAGAAAGCCTTAGTACACCTCTACAAATCATGAAAATTCACGAGTATCAGGCGAAAGCAATATTGTCGAAGTACGGTGTCGCGATCCCGCGCGGCGAGATGGCCGCCACCCGAGATGAGGCTGAAACCGCAGCCAAGAAGCTGCTGGACGCAGGCGCGAAGGGCGTCGTGGTCAAAGCGCAGATCCATGCCGGTGGACGCGGCAAAGGCGGCGGAGTCAAGGTGGCAAAGAACCTTGAAATCGCGACGCAATACATTGCGCAGATACTCGGCATGCAACTGGTCACACACCAGACCGGGCCGGAGGGGCAGAAGGTGCGCCGGTTGCTGATCGAAGAGACTCTGCCAATCGAGCGCGAACTTTATCTCAGCATCGTGCTGGACCGCGAGAGCGCGAAGCTGGTCTTCATGGCATCGTCTGAAGGCGGCATGGATATTGAAGAGGTCGCGGCAAAGACTCCGGAAAAGATTCTGAAGGAATACATCGATCCCGCAGTGGGGCTGCAGGCATTCCAGGCGCGCAAACTGGCGTTCGGTCTGGGACTCAAGCCAGAGCAGATCAACGAAGCCGTGAAGTTCATGCTCGCGCTGTACAAGGCTTATGAAGATACAGATGCGTCGCTGCTGGAGATCAATCCTTTTATCACTACCACCGACGGGCACCTGTTCGCGTTGGACGCGAAGGTCAACTTTGATGACAACGCGATGTTCCGTCACAAAGATCTGAAAGAATTGCGCGACGTGGAAGAAGAAGATCCGCTGGAAGTGGAAGCCTCGAAATTCAGCCTGAACTACATCAAGCTCGACGGCAATGTGGGATGTATGGTGAACGGCGCGGGATTGGCGATGGCGACGATGGACATCATCCAATATGCGGGCGGATCGGCGGCGAACTTTCTCGACGTGGGCGGTGGCGCTAATGCGCAGCAGGTGGAGAGTGCATTCAAGATTCTGTTGAGCGACAAGAATGTGAAGGCGGTGCTGATCAACATCTTCGGTGGCATCCTGCGCGTGGACACGCTGGCCAATGGCGTGGTGGAAGCGGCGAAGAAGACCAACATTAAACTTCCAATCGTGCTACGGCTTGAAGGCACCAACGTGGAGCAGGGCAGAGAGATCCTGAAGAATTCCGGATTCAATTTCATTGTGGCTGAAACCATGAAGGACGCGGCTGAAAAGGTAGTCGCCGCTGCAAAGGGGTGAGCACGTAGCGAGCGCTGTCACGCGCGAGCAGAGTGCGAGGGCGAAGCAGCGAAGCGTTGCGGAGCCCTCTAAAAATAAAGAGGGGCGAACTAATGAGCATACTGGTTGATAAGTCCACAAAGCTGATCGTGCAGGGGATCACGGGACGCGAAGGAACATTTCACGCGAAGGGCTGCGCTGAATACGGGACCAAAGTTGTCGGCGGCGTGACTCCGGGCAAAGGCGGCACCACACACGAGGGCTGGCCGGTGTTCAACACGGTTGCGGATGCAGTGAAGCAGACAGGCGCGAATGCGACCGTAATTTTTGTTCCACCACCGTTCGCGGCCGACGCGATCATGGAAGCCACCGATGCGGAAGTTCCGCTGATCGTCTGCATCACCGAAGGCATCCCGGCGCTCGACATGGTTCGCGCATGGGAATATTTGAAAGGTAAGAAGTCGCGGCTGATCGGACCGAATTGTCCGGGTATCATCTCTCCGGGAAAATGCAAGATCGGAATCATGCCGGGAAAGATTCACAAAGAAGGAAATGTCGGAATCGTCTCTCGCTCAGGCACGCTGACATACGAGGCGGTATTCCAACTGACCCAGCGCGGGATCGGGCAATCGACGGCGATCGGTATCGGCGGCGATCCGATCATCGGAACGAACTTCGTCGATGCGCTGAAGCTGTTCAATGAAGATCCGCAGACGGAAGCGATCATCATGATTGGCGAGATCGGCGGCAACGCGGAAGAGACAGCAGCGGAATACGTGAAGAAGAATGTGAAAAAGCCTGTGGTGTCGTTCATCGCAGGACAGACTGCACCTCCGGGGCGTCGCATGGGACACGCGGGCGCGATCATTTCCGGCGGGCACGGCACTGCAGCCGAGAAGATGAAAGCGCTGGAAGCTGCGGGAATCCGCGTGGTGAAATCGCCGGCGGTGATTGGCGAGACGCTGATTGCGGCGATGTCGGCAAGGGCGTGAGGCAGTTTCTCGTTTCTGGTTTCTAGTTTCTCGTTAAGGGCAAAACCTTTTAACCGCGGATAAAAGAAAGATCAAAGCGGATTGAGAAGCAGTTTCGAGTTTCGCGTTTCGGGTTTCGAGATAAAGGCAAAAGCAGCCGCGGATTTGCGCGGATGAACGCGGGTCAAAGGCCGTTTCTAGTTTCTGGCTTTTAGTTTCTAGTTCAATTTCAATTTAAGAAAAGAGACGAACCATAAAGATGAAGAGTCAGCGCACGTTTGCAATCATTAAGCCGGATGCGGT
>JAOAPH010000076.1 GCA_025462835.1 Candidatus Angelobacter sp.
GATGCGATCCAGGAGATCATCCGCTCCTACACGCGCGAAGCTGGCGTCCGTAACCTGGAACGCGAGATTGGAAATGTCTGCCGCAAGGTTGCGCGCAAGGTAGTAAAAGAAGGCGCTAACTATAAGATCGCAATCACCGCGGAAAATATCAATGAGTTCTTAGGCGTTGCGAAATTCCGCGACACTCTTGCACACGAGAAGAGCGAAGTCGGTCTGGTTACGGGACTGGCATGGACGGAAGTGGGTGGCTCCATCCTCAGCACAGAAGTCAGTGCCGTGGACGGCAAGGGCAAGCTCACACTCACCGGCAAGTTGGGCGACGTGATGCAGGAATCGGCCCAGGCAGCCATGAGCTATGTCCGTTCGCGCGCAAATCGTCTGGGGCTGCCGCGAGATTTCTATCGCAATCTCGACATACACGTTCACGTTCCCGAGGGCGCAATACCGAAGGACGGCCCGTCGGCCGGCATCACGATGGCTACGGCATTGGCATCGGCGCTCAGCAAGATTCCTGTTCGACGCGATATCGCCATGACCGGCGAGATCACGCTTCGCGGAAAAGTCCTGGCTATCGGCGGATTGAAAGAGAAGTTGCTGGCTGCGCACCGCGCCGGCATCTTTGAGATCATTCTGCCCAAGGACAATGAAAAGGACTTGGCGGAAGTGCCGGAGGTTCTGCGCAGTGCTCTCAAGCTAAACTTCGTGGACAAGATGGATGAAGTCCTGGCAATTGCGCTGGAGCGTCCTCTGCCGCAATTCACGGAACCTGAGGAACAGCCGATTGCGCCAGTCCCTCCAGCAACCGAGGCCCCGGTCGCAAGACAGTAATCGCACTCTAGTAGAATCAAAGAAGCCCGCTTAATCGGCGGGCTTTGCTTTTGTACTCAACATGAAAGTCATCTCAAATTTCGTGACCTCGGCGGCTGCGCCGCACCAGTTCCCGTCCGGAACCGTCCCGGAAGTCGCGTTCCTGGGGCGTTCGAACGTGGGCAAGTCCAGCCTGCTGAATTCGCTCGTGGGCACGAAGATGGCAAACGTCAGCAACACGCCGGGACGGACGCAGACCATTAACTTTTTTACGGTAAACTTCGGCGCATCGAAACCGAACCCTGATTTGATGCTTGCCGACCTTCCCGGCTACGGGTATGCGCGCGTCCCCAAAGCAATCGTAGGCGAGTGGCCGAAGTTCATTGAGCCGTATCTAGCCGAGCGGGAGCCGCTTCGGCTGTGCATCTGCCTCATCGACTCCAATATCCCGCCGCAAAAGAGCGATCTGCAACTGCTCCATTGGTTGCAAACATCTGGACGTCCGTTTGAGCTTGTGGGAACAAAAACGGATAAGCTTTCAGGAAACAAGCTGAAGCAATCCATGATTGCCTTGTCACGTGAGTTTGGGTCAGAACTGCTTCCCTATTCGGTCAAGACGGGCGTTGGTAAGGATGAACTGTGGCGGAAGATCCGGGAAGCAGTGGCGACGCTTTAGGAATTCAAGTTCCCATTCGCAATCGTCATCTCGCATAGATTTTCGCCAAACCAGTAGGCGATCTCGCGATAGTCCTTCACATCGAATACAGCCATGTCGGCGTCCTTTCCTGCCTCAATACTTCCTTTGCGATTGCCGAGTAGCAGCGCGTGTGCGCCGTTGAGGGTGGCTGCGGTAATGGCCTCCGCGGGAGTCATCTTCATCTGCGTGCAAGCCAGAGAGAGGATGAATTGCATATTCGGAGTTGGAGATGTGCCGGGATTGAAATCCGTGGCCAATGCTACTGCGACGCCCGCATCGATCAGGCCGCGTGCGTCAGGATATTTTGCGTGTCCCAGAAAATAATTCGCGCCGGGAACAAGCGTAGCCACAGTCTGGCTTTGGGCCAGTCGAGGGAGATCGCGTTCGAAGACGTGATCCAAATGATCGAGGGATGCAGGGCCGAATTTCAACAAAGAGTCGAGTGCACAGGCAGTGAATTGTCCAATGTGAGCTCGGGTCTTCAGCCCATGTTTTCCGGCGGCGCAAAAGATGTCCTGACATTCCTCGACGCTGAACGCGCTGGTCTCACAGAAGACATCGACAAACTGTGCCAGCTTCTTCTTTGCCGCCTCCGGCACCATTTTCTCGCAAACGAGCCGAACGTATTCATCGCGCTTATCTTTCAACTCTGCCGGCACTACGTGCGCTCCCAGGAAGGTGGGCACTACAGTCCCGGGAAACTGCTTGGCCGCACGACGGATGGCTCGCAACGATTTCATCTCGGCTTCGAAGCTTAGGCCGTAGCCCGATTTAGCTTCGACAGTCGTGGTACCGCAGGCGAGCATGTGGTTCAGCGCCTTCAGTGCGCCGTCAGCGAGTTTGGCTTCGCTTGCGCTACGCACTCCTGCCACGCTGGAGCGAATGCCGCCACCTGCCTCATCGATCTCCTGATAGGTCGCTCCCGCGATTCGCTTTTCGAAATCAATCAAGCGCGGCGCAGCGAAGACCAGATGCGTGTGGGAATCGACGAAGCCCGGCAGGACAGTCTTATTCGAGCAATTAATCTCTTTGATCTTGCGCTTATGTTTCTTCAGCCAGGGATGACGCAGGATCTCACGCTGCTTTCCTGCAACGACAATTCGGCCCCCAGCGCTGAGGACGGCAGCGTCAGTGATCAATCCGATGTCATTGAGTTCGGAGCCGCGACGAGAGGATTCGGAGCCGCGAAGGGTGGCGAGTTGGGCGATGTTGGTGAGTAAGTGCATTTAGTCGGATCCGGTGACCGTATGCCACTTACCTTGGTAGCAGTAATAAGTGAGTGAACCCTTCTCGAACCATCCATCATCAATCCCATCGTGATTGATCGGAATTGCGGTTGATTCTTCATTTTGCTTCTGTTGATGAAGAATCTCCTTGGGCGTTAGCCGACTAATGATGTGGAAGTAAGGGGGGGCCTCATTATCGATTTCGTTAAGGAATGATGTGCATCTCTTTTGGCCACCCCACACGACGGTAACGGAAGTCTTCTCGCCCTTTGAACACAAAGCAGCCCAGTCCTGTTGGCCTTTGGCCGCGAATTCTCCATGAATTATGTTTGTTTCATGGAACCCGTCCTGTGTGATCTGCGGAATCAGGCATTGCCTCTTTTCGAGTTCGCGGGAAACGTATGTAGGAATTCCTTTTATCTGACTCGGTTTTGTAAGGAGCCCGTCGGCTAGCGGGTTAGGTACCGGCGATTGATGCAATCCGGCAATTGTAACCAAGGATAGTAGCAAGGCAATCATTCGTTCACTTTCATCGGTACCCTGACGCCTGCTTTCTCGGCAAACTCCTCTGCCTCTTTGTATCCCGCATCCACATGTCGAATGATACCCATCCCCGGATCGGTGGTCAGGACCCGCTCGATACGCTTTGCCATCATTTCTGTGCCGTCGGCGACAGTCACTTGTCCGGCGTGCAGCGAATAGCCGATGCCCACGCCACCACCGTTGTGCACCGAGACCCAACTCGCTCCGCTCGCAGTGTTGAGCAGCGCATTGAGGATAGGCCAATCGGCGACGGCATCGCTGCCATCGAGCATGGATTCCGTTTCGCGAAAGGGCGATGCGACGGAACCGCAGTCGAGGTGGTCGCGACCAATCACGATTGGCGCCTTGAGTTTTCCTTTCTTCACAAGGTCATTCATGGCCAGACCGAATTGTGCACGCTCACCATATCCCAACCAACATATGCGGGCGGGAAGACCTTGGAAACGAATGCGTTTCCGGGCAAGGTTAATCCATCGCTTTAAGATTTGATTTTCGGGGAATAATTCGAGGACCAGGTCATCGGTGACAGCAATATCGGAGGCTTCACCCGACAGCGCCACCCATCGAAACGGCCCGCGTCCTTCGCAGAAGAGCGGGCGAATATATGCGGGAACGAAGCCGGGGAAATCGTAAGCGTTCTTTACGCCGCGCTGAAAAGCAAACGTGCGAATGTTATTTCCATAATCAAACGTGACCGAGCCCATCTTCTGCAACGCAAGCATGCCTTCGACATGCCGGGCGATGGAGTCGAGCGATTTCTCCAGGTAGGTTTTCGGATCGGACTTCCGCATCTGGTTCGCTTCTTCCAGCGACATGCCGTTGGGGACATATCCGTTGAGCGGATCATGAGCGGAGGTCTGGTCAGTGAGCAGATCAGGAACAACTCCACGAGCGGCAAGTTCGGGAATCACGTCGGCGCAGTTTCCGACCAGCCCGACCGAAACGGCTTCTTTCTTCCGAATGGCATTCTTGAGAATGCGGAGCGCTTCATCAAGGTTGTTGACCATGAAGTCGCAATAGCCGGTCTTTAGCCGTTTCTTGATCCGTTCGGCATCGACATCGATACCGAGGAATGATGCTCCCGCCATTGTCGCCGCGAGTGGCTGCGCACCGCCCATTCCACCCATGCCGCCGCTGACAATGAGCTTTCCTTCGAGCGAGCCTCCGAAGTGCTTGTCCGCTGCCGCAGAGAAAGTCTCAAATGTTCCCTGCACGATTCCCTGCGAACCAATGTATATCCATGAACCTGCGGTCATCTGTCCGTACATCATCAGGCCAGCGCGTTCGAGTTCGTTGATCTTCTCCCAGTTGGAAAAATGTCCTACCAGGTTGGAATTTGCCAGCAGAACGCGCGGAGCGTACTCGTGCGTCTTGAAAACTCCCACCGGCTTTCCCGATTGTACGAGCAACGTTTCATCGTTCTCGAGGGCGGTGAGCGAACGCACGATCGCGTGATAGGACTTCCAATTTCGGGCGGCCTTGCCCGTTCCACCATAGACCACGAGATCTTGCGGGCGCTCGGCGACGTCAGGATCAAGATTGTTCATCAGCATGCGCATGGCGGCTTCCTGCTGCCATCCTTTACAGGTAAGCGAATTGCCGCGTGGAGCCCTGACCGGTGTGTAAGTATCGGGAATAGTTGCGACGGCCATAACGAGGGATTATACGAGGTGAACGCGCGGGAGAGCGCAGCTCTACCAGGTGCTGTAGGCGGTGCCGTCGGTGGATGCTTCACTTGCGCCGCTATGCACGTCAGTG
>JAOAPH010000083.1 GCA_025462835.1 Candidatus Angelobacter sp.
GCTCGCGCGCACATGCCAATTCATGCTCACCGAAGAGGCGCATCATATGTTCGTCGGAGACACGGGAATCTCCCGCGTGATCCGGCGGACGCTGGAAGTGATGAAAGAGATTGGCAGCGATGATGCCGTGGCGCTGCGAAATGCCGGCGCTATCGATTTGCCCACCATCCAGAAGTACTTGAATTTCTGGTTCAGCTCGTCACTCGACCTGTTCGGCGCGGACACTTCGTCCAACGCGGCATCGTACTTCGCGAATGGCCTGAAGGGGCGGCCCGATGAGTCCCAGTATGAAGACCACGTTGCCGCTGCTGAGACCTACACGCTGGAACTTCCGGACGGAAAAGGCGGGGTAAAGGCAGAGCAGATTCCCATGCGCAATGCGATGAACGAAGTCACCCGGAATTCTTACGTGAAGGATTGCGAGATCGGAGTGAAGCGATGGAACCGGCAGATCGAGAAGGCCGGATTCAGCGCGCGCTTGTCGCTTCCCAGTACGCGATTCCGGCGCAACATCGGAAGCTGGGCGGGAATTCCCACTGACTTAAGCGGCAAACAGATCAGCAGGGAAGAGTTTGAGTCAAAAAAAGACCAGTGGCTTCCGGGAGAATCGGACACGGCATTCATCCGCAGCCTGATGCAAGGGGTTTTCCAGCCGGGCAAGATGGCTGCATGGATCGCGCCCCCGGACCGCGGCATTAACAATAATCCCGTTGATTACGAATACGTAAAACTCCACTGATACCGCCGATGAACATTGCGATTGTCGGCAGCGGGCCCGCGGGGTGCTACCTCGCGGACCAAGTGCTGCGTCTGGTGCCGGAGGCTAAGGTCGATGTTGTCGATCGGCTGCCGGTCCCGTTCGGATTGGTGCGATATGGAGTTGCCCCTGACCATCAATCGACGAAAGCAGTGAGCCGAATCCTTGACCGTGTGCTCTCGCACAAGCAGGTTAATTTCTTTGGGAACGTTGATGTGGGTCGCGATGTCACAATCGATAACCTGCTTGATTACTACGACGCCGTGGTGCTTGCCACGGGAGCATCTCGCGATCATCGGCTCGGAATTCCCGGCGAGGACCTACCGGGAGTGATCGGGTCAGGGGAGTTTGTAGCCTGGTACAACGGGCATCCTGATTCTTCGCCGCCGTTGGTTGAAAATGTTAGATCCGCCGTGGTGATCGGAAATGGAAATGTCGCCATCGACGTAGCTCGGGTGCTGGCGAAAACTCCAGCGGAGCTTGCGGGATCAGATCTGTCGAGCGAGATTACGCAGCATTTGGCTGCGCAACCATTGGAATCGATACATATTGTGGGAAGGCGTACCGGCTCTGACGTGAAGTTCACCCCACATGAGTTGGCCGAGCTGGGAACCCTGCAGCGCGCGCGCGCCCAGGTTCTGGATAAATCCCAACTCTCCGGCGGAGCGCCCATCCTTGAGACTTTCAGAAAGTTCGAGCCTCGCACGGATGCGCCGGTCACGATCGATTTCCATTTCGGAATGACGCCCATCGCATTTTCTGGAACCGGCCGCGTCGAGCGTGCGCGGTTCCGCTGCGCGGATTGCACTGAGCGCGAACTGGCTGCCGATCTTGTGGTCACCTGCATCGGCTACGAATCACTGGCGTGTTGCAACGAGAGTCCGACCAATGGCATTTTTAAAAATGATGATGGCAAGGTTAGAGACCGTTTGTTCGTTGTGGGGTGGGCCAAGCGGGGCCCGTCAGGAGTGATTGCGAGCAGCCGCAACGATGCGCAAGTAGTAGCGCAGAAGATCGCGAAAGAAGTAACGGCGAAAGGTGGATCCGGCGGCGAATCGCTACGGAACCAGCTGGTGCAAGTTGGCGTGAGATTCGTGGATCACTCGGGATGGAAGCGGATCAATGCGGCTGAGATCGCGCGCGCCGGCGAACAACGATGCCGGAATAAATTCACGTCGAGAGCGCAAATGCTTGAAGCAGCGCAGGATTCGGGCGCCCAATGAAAGTTCAAGAAGCAGCGCAACGTCTGCGCTTCGAGGAAGTTAAGTGCTGTCCCGTGTGCGAGTCGACGCAGCGTTCGCCGAAATTCGTTTCGCCAGACTATCTACACGGTGTTCCCGGCGAATTCCAATATGTCACCTGCGGTGCGTGTTCGACGGTGTATCAGAACCCCCGCGTTGTTCTCGAAGATTTGGGGCTTTGTTATCCCTCCGACTACTTCACCCACGTTGCTCCAGATGCTTCGAGATCGTTAGATCCACCGGATGTAAACAAATGGACGTACGATTTGCGGCGGGCGGTCTGTCTTTTCGCAGACGGGACTTCGGCGGCGGGCGTGTCATGGGTGCCTCGTTTGTTCGGGCGGCTACTCGCGCATTTTCCTCCCGCAAGAAAGTGGGCGCGTTACGGAGTGCGCGATCCGCTGGCCGCGTCAGGCGATGGAAGTCGGTGTCTGGAAGTTGGTCCAGGAGCGGGCAAGACGCTGCGCAGTTTGCGGTGGATCGGTTGGCAGGCAGTTGGTTTGGACCTTGATCCAGACGCGGCTTCGACTGCCGAGCGCGCGAGTGGATGCACTGTGAAAGTGGGCACGCTCACCAGCGCAGACCTGCCCGATGAATCCTTCGATCTCATCTTCATGAGCCACGTGCTCGAGCACTTGCCGGATCTGCGTTCGGCTCTGCAACGTTGTCTACGACTGTTAGCTCCTGGTGGTCGGCTGGTAGTTGTTTATCCGAATCCTGAATCGTTGGGCGTCCAATGGCAGGGAAAATTTGCAGTCAATTGGGATCCACCGCGACATTTGGTGGTCCCGCCATTGAAGGCGATCGTCGCGCTATTGAATGCCACGGGCTTTGATCGGTTCGAGACGCGTACATCGGCTGGATCGGCTGCAGGATATCGCAAGATTGCCCGTCAATATCGCGCAGGACGCACCGGCAGAGGATTTGAGAACACGAAGGCGAGTCTGGGTGACCGCATCTTCGGCTTCTACGAGAGCGGGCTCGTCATGCTCGGCTCACCGGTTGGCGAAGAGATTCGCGTCACGGCTTGGAACCCGAAGTAGACTGATGTTCTAGAGACGATCTGCAATCTTCCGCATCGCTGCCATTTGTGCCGCATCGGGCCTCCCGGCAACCTGAGCCGAGGTGTGAAATTCGCGGGCTCCGGTCATTTGAATCAACTCGGCAAGATTCTCGGCGCGAATGCCGCCGCCCGGCATAATGACGATGCGCCCCTGTGCTTGCTTGACCAGTTGCTCAATCAAATCCGCGCCCTGCATTGCCGAATTGCGCTGCCCAGAAGTGAGAATCCGTTTGCATCCGATCTCGATCACGTCTTCTAAAGCGTGAAAAGGGTCAGTAGCGACATCGAACGCGCGATGAAATGTAACCGCCATAGGCGAGGAGAGCTGCACCAGCTCCCTGCAACGTCGTTTATCGACATTGCCGGATGGAAGCAGGATTCCGAGTGCCACTCCATCAACGCCGCGGTGGCGGCAATTCTCGATAGCGTTCTTCATCA
>JAOAPH010000014.1 GCA_025462835.1 Candidatus Angelobacter sp.
ACAGTTACGTTGTGGAAGGTCTCGCCAGTGGGCGCGAGATAGAATGCGTCAGGATTTTCAAGAGCCAACTCACGCGCGAGCGCTGCGTCTGGCGCAATGTATCCTCCGCGCAACTTGGGGAGGATTACTTCCAGCGATTTCCCAAAGCCATTGAGCACCTGGATGCACCGCGTCAACGGAACGACTGTGTCGCGAGGCGGCGCCGGCCGCAGCGCTTCGTCCACCAGGAATGAGAACTTCGCCTGTGAATCCGTCGGATGGACAAGGAAGGTTGCGCGTCCACTGCCGTCGGTCTTGAGCAGACGCAGTCCTTCATCTACCGCGTCCCACGATTTCACGACAATGTAGTTCAACTCGTCGCGCAGGAAGTCTTCGACAACGCCTTCGTACTTGTGGTCCACTTCGAGGAAGTCTGCGAGCACGCCTACGGGTGCGCGACCTTCACCAAGCGCGCCTGCCTGAAAGAGCCGTTTCACTGACTCCGTCGAGTAGCCGTGTTCATTGATCACGGACTCCAACGAATTTCTTTTCCCCAGCAGGGTGGCAAATTCGGCGCGCATGGAATCGAGGTGCCGCTTGGAGGTCGTCTCAGCGGCGCGCTTCTCATTGAGCTGTCCGCGAATCTCGCCGATGCGCTCACTTAATGCGCTCACACGCTGCGATTCGGTCTCAAACTCCAGCCCGAGCTGTCCGCGCCTCCCGCCCATGGATTCGACATCCGCGAACGCGGCACTGATCTCGCGCTGCAGCCGGTCAGACTCGCGGTCAAGCGCTGCCATGTTCTCTTCGCCTTGCGTGATCTGATTTCGTACGCGGTTGGCGTTGGACATGATGTCAAGAACAGTGAGGCGTCTTGCATCCTGCTGACGCTCAATGTCAGCTACCGCAGCAGCGGCTTGCGTCGACTCCTGCTGCCGGAGCTGAGCTTCGTGCTGTGCGCCAGCGACATCGGCTGCGGCAGAATCCAGAATGCCTCGATTAGTTTCGCGTTCCTGTACAAGCGATTCAAGCTGCGCAGTCGTGCGTGTGAATTCGTCTTCCGCAGCAGCCGAACGGGCCAGCAATTCTGCACAGCGCTCTTCGTTGTTTGTCCGGCGCGCAGTCGAACGATCTGATTCCAAATTGATCGCGCCCAGCCGCTCGCGATTATTCTTCGCTTCGTTCTCGACGGCATAGCCGCGCTGAACGCGCTCGCTATGCTCGGTCTCCATCCCTTCCACCGCCTCCGACTTCACGCGCATCTGCTCGGAGACGTGAACGAGTTCCTCTTCCACCTGTGTCGCTTCGCCCGCGAGCTGCGCGAACTTGCTTGCCAGAACCACGCGCAGTTTGTCGCGCATCTCGTCGCGCAACTTGGCATAACGCTCCGCCTTTGCCGCTTGCCGCTTCAGCGAATTCATCTGCCGGGTGACTTCGTCGAAGATGTCGTTGATGCGTGACAGGTTCAACTTCGCCTGCTCAAGACGAGCTTCCGCCAGGCGCTTCCTGGTCTTGTACTTGGTGATTCCCGCAGCCTCTTCGATGATCGCGCGACGGTCATAAGGCTTGCTGCTGAGGATCTGGCCAATGCGGCCCTGTTCGATGATGGCGTAGGACTCCGGCCCCAAGCCGGTTCCCATGAAGATGTCCTGGATATCCCGCAGACGGCAAAGCTTCCCATTAAGCAAATATTCACTGTCTCCAGAGCGGAACAACCGGCGCGTAACCACAACTTCGCCCGCGCGGAACTGCGCCGCTTTGAATTTGCGCCGTCGGATTTTTAGCACGACCTGATCGCCAGACTTCGATACGGCTTGCGTCTCGCTTGGCTCACCCTCGGCCTCAGGTATTGCTTCCGCGGACTGATCCGTATGAGCATCAATGGCCACCACACGGTTCCCATGTTCGTCCAAAGTCTGTCCAGGTTGAGCTTCTAATTCGGCAGCCTCGGCATCTTCTTCGGCCGCGGTGCGCAGAGCGGCTTCGTCCCAATCATCCCCGGCAGGGAAGCCATCATGGACCTCAATCTGCGGCTCGGCGGAGGTGTTGTCCGCTCCTTCGTAGACTTCAGGATCGATCAAGGTCAGCGAAACTTCTGCCATGCCCGTCGGCTTGCGATCGCGCGAGCCGGCAAAGATCACATCTTCCATGCGCACACCGCGCAGGCTCTTGGCGGATTGCTCGCCCAACACCCACGAGATTGCATCGGAGATGTTTGACTTGCCGCACCCATTCGGGCCAACCACGGCGGCAATGCCTTCGCCATGGAACTTGAGTTCCGTGCGATCACAAAAAGACTTGAATCCCAGGATTTGCAGCTTCTTAAGTTTCAGCAACGTATCGCTCCTTATTGCTGGAGCCAATTCACGGAACTGGCCCGGTAAAATGAGTTCCTCGCCCACGCGGGCATAGCCCCATGGGAAGCGTCACCCCACGGGAAACTCCCCGTGGGAAAGAAAGCTCGCTGCTAATTAGACTGAATTTTGTCGAAGGGGAGTCATTTCAAGCCCAAATCCGGGCGAAGGACGCAGGCCAACAACCCTTCTACATGGCTCAAAAATAACCGTGTTCAAGGAAGCGGTCAAGGCCTAAACGCAATATGTTGGGGATTATTTTGCGAAACCCCACTATATTGCACCACCTTTGCAGCAAACAGCAGCAAACATCAGAACTGCTCGATTAAATAGGTTTCAAAGTTGGATGATTGGGAGTGGGTTGGAGACCCGCAGAGTTTCTTGATATTACTCCAATTCTCCCTGCCATTCCACCCAAATACGAGAAACCAAAAACGGGAAACGAGAAACGAGAAACCGCCTTAAGGCTTCTGCGTCGGACGCAACAATATCTCGCTCATGAACGATTGCGGTGCCTGGGTCACGATGGCTGCGACGGCATGAGCCACGTCGTCCGGCTTGAGCATCTTGTCTTTGTTCTTCCCCTGATGCGGACTCAACTCCGTATCAACTGATCCCGGACAGACCACTGAAACGCGGATCGAATGCGTTCGTAGTTCCTCGGCGACGGAATAGCTCAGCCCGTTCAGTCCCCACTTCGAGGCGGCGTATGCCGCTGCGTTGGGCACAGGGTTCTTTCCCGCCAATGACGAAATATTCACGATGTGCCCGCGGCTGGCCTCGATCATCATGGGAGCAAATGCGCGGATGCAGTAGAAGACGCCGCGCAAGTTTGTATTCAGTACCTGGTCCCACTCCTGTGGATCCATGCGGTGCAGCGGCTGAGAAAAGGCGCCAACCCCTGCGTTGTTCACCAGGATGTCGACTTTTCCGAATTTCAGCTTCACTTCTCCTGCCAGCGATTGCACTGAAGTTAGATTGGTGACGTCGCACTTTGACGCACTAGCCTTGCCACCAGCCGCTCCTATCGCTAGCACAGTTTGTTCCAACAACGGGAGGCTGCGTCCGCAGACAATCACTTCCGCCCCCATGCCGGCCAGTCGCAATGCGATAGCCGCGCCGATCCCGCGGCCTGCGCCTGTCACTACTGCGGATTGTCCTTGCAAAGGCTTTTGCATCGTCATTTCGGCTCTCCCACCCTGTTCAGCAGTGCTGAATACAAACTATAGGAAGAGAGTTGCATCTTAACCAAGAGGTTACCATCATTAGGATGCTTGCCTTAAAGTGGGTTGTGTTTCTATAATCCTATGCACCGTCATGTGCGGCACCCGCCAGCTTAGCGGTAGGCTGGCAATGCGAATCGATTTCACGGTTCGCATACCACCTGCCCGCAGCAGCAAGGATGAAAAGAACTAAGGCCCCCTTTATAGAGCCGCAGCGCCAACTCGGCAAAGTTGTCCCGGGATGGAATCATCGGCGCGTTTCCAATTTGAAACTTAGTGCAGACGCTTTGCCAAGGAGCAATTGAATGAAGAAGTTCCTCGTTGCCGTTGTGCTCGCATTCGCAGCCACGGCATTTGCCCAGACCGACGCCACGCAGCAGCAAGGCGCGCCCCAACAGAAGACGATCAAAGACCCGACGGAGTACAACGCTTACATCACCGCCATCGGACTCACTGATCCCAACCAGAAAGCTGCGGCGCTCGAAAGTTTCGTCCAGCAATATCCCAACAGCGTGGTGAAGGAAGATGCTTTGGAGGCAGTCATGACTGCCTACCAGCAGGCCAACAATCCTGCCAAAGCAGCCGATGCAGCCGCACGGCTATTGCAAGCGAGCCCGAATAATGTCTCCGCGCTTGCAGTATCGGTAAACGCAAAGCGCCAGGCAGCCAACGCCAATCAGAATGTGCAGCAGAACCTGAGCGAAGCCACTCAGTTGGCCACCCGCGGTCTTACCGCTCTGCAGAGCCGGACCAAACCCGAAGGCATGTCTGACGCGGACTTCCAGAAACAGCAGTCCGTTTTCAGCACCGTCTTCAACGGCGCGATCGGCCAGGCCGCCCTTGCCAACAAGGACTACCCAACCGCGCAGCAGCATTTGCTGGCAGCAGTAAAGAGCAACCCCAATGATCCGGGCGATGTATATCCTTTGGCCGTGGCCTATCTAAGTCCGAAGCCGAACACGGATGAAAACACCATCAATGGACTGTGGTACGTTGCTCGCGCCGTGAATCTAGTCGCTGGCAATCCTGCCGCACAGAAAGCGATCGGCGATGATTACGGTCTTAAAATCTACAAGCGGTTCCACGGAAGCGATGAAGGCTGGCAGCAATTGATCGCGCAGGCCAAGACCTCGCCTGTGCCGCCTGCTGGATTGACCATCACTAAATACGTTCCGCCGTCGCCTGCCGATCAGGCGCGCGAAATGATAACCAAGACACCGGTCGAAAAAATGGAGTTTGCAGACTGGATCTTCATCCTGACCTCCGGCAATCAGCAAGCCGCCGATCAGGTTTGGAATACGCTCAAGGGCAAGGCCCTGCGCTTCCAAGGTCAGGTCATCGATGCCAACAAGAGCACCATTACCATGGCCGTGACCGCGGATGGAATCGAAGCCAAGAAGCCAGAAGTTCAGGTGACGATGACTGCGCCGTTGCGAGTGGCTCCGGTAGTGGGAAGCAATTTCCAGGTGCAGGCTGTGCCCAATACCTACGATCCCAACCCCTTCTT
Source organism: Candidatus Angelobacter sp. (assembly GCA_025462835.1). Classification (GTDB taxonomy): domain Bacteria; phylum Acidobacteriota; class Terriglobia; order Terriglobales; family Acidobacteriaceae; genus JAICLA01. Next base: position 5,064 of record JAOAPH010000014.1, read on the forward strand.
GATGAAGATGGTCGAGGGTACGCAGATCGGCGCGAAGCCTGCAGCGCCAGGGAAGAAACCAGCGGCGAGACGTCCGACGGCTAAGAAGTAGCAATCTACTAACTTGAAAAAAGAAGGGCAGCGAAATCCGCTGCCCTTCTTTATTTCAGTACTTCAACTCTATTCGCCCAGCATCGATCTCTTGATGGAACTTGCTTTTCCTGTCTGCTAGGGTGCCACACGTACGCGTAGCTTACGTGGGAAATCAATCGGGGGGGCCACGTACTTGCCCTGAGCGAAGCCGAATGGGCGCAGCTTACGTGGGAACTCGGCGAAGTCCGGCTACTCTCCCAGCAATAACCGCTTGATCGAACTGGCCTTTCCAGTCGCCGGATCGCACTCAATGACCACCGCAGCAAATTTAGGATCGTTCTTCGCCGCCTCGAATTTCCCCGGCATATTCGTGAGAAATCTGTTCAGCACCAATTCCTTCTCCACGCCGATGATGCTGTCATAAGGCCCGCTCATCCCGACATCTGTCAGATAGGCAGTGCCGTTCGGCAGTACGCGCTCGTCCGCAGTCGGCACATGCGTGTGCGTGCCCACAACGGCGGTCACGCGACCATCCAGATAATAGGCCAGCGCCATTTTTTCCGAAGTCGCCTCCGCGTGCATGTCAATCAGAATAACTTTTGACTTCATCGCCGAGACCAGCTCATTGGCCTTGCGGAACGGATCATCATTGGTGGCCATGAACACCCGGCCCTGCAGGTTGATCACGCCGTACGCGACTCCCGATCTCGTCGTGCCTTCATAGGCGCCGCTGCCGGGAGTGCCCGCCGGATAATTCGCCGGACGCAGAACGCGGTGCGCGAAAGACTTTGGATTCCCATTCGCCGAGTTGAAGTACTCGATGATCTCTTTTTTGTCCCAAACATGGTTACCGGTGGTGAGGACGTCCGCTCCCAATTCGAATAGCTCTTCCGCGATCGCCGGCGTCACGCCGAACCCACCCGCAGCATTTTCCGCATTCATCACCACCAACTCAATGCTGTTTGACTCCACTACATGGTGAATATGCTCGCGGACGATCTTGCGTCCCGGACTGCCAAAGATGTCACCCACAAAAAGAATGCGCAAAGTTCTCTCGCTCCAAAAGTCCCTTTCGATGTTACCACGCAAAATTTCACGCAGAACACAACGGGTGGAGCAGGCCTTCAGGCCTGCATTGGAGACGGCTCTTACGAAACGGCTTTAGCCGCTGAGGGTGGGAGGGCGGGCTTTAGCCCAGGGGTTCAAAGGCCTGAAACAGTGACGGAATTCAGCCGTGCCGCAAGAACAACCGCGCGTATCAGGGGCATGCCTAGTCAGGGCACGGCTTCAGCCGTGCCGCCAGCGGTCGATAAAACGGGGCTTTAGCCCCTGAGGTCTGAACGGGTCATGTATCAGGGCACGGCTTCAGCCGTGCCGCTAAAGATAACGACATGTATCGGGGCACGGCTTCAGCCGTGCCGTAACAAGGATTTGAAAAGGATTTGAGAGGGTACGGCTTCAGCCGTGCCGCCAGCGGCCGATTAAACGGGGGCTTTAGCCCCATGAGGTCTGGACGTGGTCAGCATTCAATTTCAAATTACTTGACGAGAGTAGAATACATAGATATAGTTTATATGTGTTACTTAACTTATAGTTAACGCGCTCTTTGACAACCAAGTGAATCCACACTGATCGACTGAAGCTAACTGCTTTCCCAGAATATTTTGCGCGAAAGTGCATTGCTTTAACGAACTTGCGGAGCAAAAATCGCTAATCCGTTGATTCTGGCTATCTTGCGGGAGGGGTGCCCTCCAGCGTCAGTGCACCAATTCGACGGTCTTCAAAAAATCGTAATTGCCCGAAGGCGACATTTTGATATTGCGCAACCGCTTCGAATAGACGATCACGTTGTCCAAATACCAGAGGTGCACGTACGGCACATCTTCGGCGAGTACCTGTTGCAATTGGAAGTAGATTTCCTTGCGCTTCTGCTGATCAAGTTCGCGACGGCCCTGGTCGATCAAAGCGTCCACGCGTGGGTTCACGTAGTAACTGCGGTTGGCGCGCTTCGGAGGAAAGCTGGCCGAGTGAAAAACATGCTCGAAGATGTCCGGGTCCTCGTTCCCGCCAATCCACCGCAGCGAATAAAGCTGGAAAGCTCCCTTGACCACGTCGGAATAGAACGTGGCGAACTCAAAGCTGCGGATATCGAGCGCAATTCCCACATCGCGCAACTGTTGTTGCAAGACCGCCGCCAACGATCGCGTGGTCTCTTCCGTCGAGGTCTTCATCGTGAGATGAAAACGCACGCCGTTGGTGGCCCCATATCCCGCATCGTCCAGGATCTGCCGCGCACGGGCCGGATCGAACTCGTAATCTCGGACATCGGCATTGTAGGCCCAGTGTTGTTTGGGAAGGATATTCGAGGCAGGTTCAGCCTGGTCCCGCCATAGATATTTGACGATGGCCTTCCTGTCGATCGAGTATGCGATAGCCTGCCGTACGCGCGCGTCCCGGAGCATCGGATCGCGCAGGTTGAAAGCGAGATAGTTGTAGATGGTTCCCGGAGCGATCTTCACTTCCAGCCGCGGTTCCTTCTCAAGTGCCACAACCATGTCGGGACCAAGTGAGTTGATGGCCACATCTGCGGAGCCTTTGCGCAACTCAAGCGCCCGGGTAGTGGTGTCGGGGACCACTGCGAAGCGCACTCGATGAACATGGGCGTGCTCGCCCCAGTATTGATCATTGCGCTCGACAATCACTTCGTTGTCTTGTTCCGCGCTGACAAACCGGAACGGCCCGGAGCCGATCGGTGCGCGATTAAATTCTTTGCCGCTGCCGTAAGGAACAATACCAAAAGCGCCATCGCTCAAATTCCACAACAGTGTGGCATAGGGTTCTTTCAGGTGAAAGACGACGGTCCAATCATCAGGAGCTTCAATCCGATCAACCTGTTTATAAGTGCTCGCCTTCGCGGAAATCACGGAACCCTTCGTGATGGACTCCAACGTCCATTTCACATCGCGCGACGTAAGCGGCGCACCATTATGAAATCGGACATCGTGCCGGAGGTGAAAAATGTAAGTCAGCGGGTCGGGAATCTCCCATCGCTCCGCCACCCAGGGCTGCAGGTTGAAATGATCGTCACGCTTCACCAGCGAATCGAAGATCAGCTTGTCGATTCGCTCGGAATACGCATCCGTGCCCACGCGCGGATCAAGATTTGTGGGACTGCTCTCGATGATCATCACCACGGTATTCGGATCAGGCTTGCGCGCGCACCCGGCCATGCCAGTAATGAGCACGACCAGCGCTGCTGCGCAGAAGAACTTTTTAAGCATAGGAGATCTTGCCCAGTATCGCAGGTCTGAGCGCGCCAGTTGCGGAAGGAATGTTACCGGGCTGACGATGCCACGTCTGATAGGCGAGCACAGCAAAAGCAATCGCCTCTTTGGCTTCAGAAGGAATCCCGAATTCTTCTGACGACCGCAATCGCAGGCCCAGCGCGGATGTCTCAAGGCCGATCATCTTCATCAAAGTCGGATTCTTTGTGCCGCCACCGGCTACAACGAAATCCCTGTAACTGCCGCTGGATGAATTGAGGACAAAGTTCCGCAGCGCCAGCCCGATTGACTTTGCCGTGAGCGCCGTGGCTGTCGCGACAACATCCTGCTTGCGCGCCTTTCCGCAGCGCTTGATGAATGCGCTGACGAACTCGCGACCGAACTCCTCGCGCCCTGCAGTCTTCGGCGGCTTGCGCTTGAAAAACAAATTGCGCAGCATTTCCGCAAAAACTAGTTCCAGCACCTCGCCAGTCGCGGCCACCTTGCCGTCACGATCAAACGGCCTGCCATAGAGTCGTTCCATGCATCCGTCAATGACCATATTGCCCGGACCAGTATCGAATGCGATCACATCTTTCGCCGATGCCCCTGCGGGAATCGCCGTCAGGTTTCCAATGCCACCCAGATTCTGCAATATGCGACCGCTCTTGCGGTCTCTGTAAACGAGGTAGTCGAGGAAGGGAACCAGCGGCGCGCCCTTACCGCCGGCCGCCATCTCCGCCGGACGGAAATCCGACACCACCGGTATGCCAACACGAGCAGCAATCACAGCCCCTTCTCCCAATTGCCATGTGCAGGCTATCTTCCTTCCGAGAAAAGCCGCCGACTCGCCTTGATGATAGATCGTCTGACCGTGACAGCCTACAATATCGATCTTCGGCACGCCGCATTCCCGCATCGCGGCGAGCACGGAATCGGCATAGAGTTCGCCCAGTAAAAAATTAAGTCGCGAGATGCCGGCCACATTCGCCGTGCGGGCATTCATCAGTGACAAGATCGCTTTTCTGACAATCGCCGGATACGGCGTTTCAGAATGGCCGAGCAAAGAGAACCGCAACGCAGGCCCTTTGCCGACGATTCGCACCAGCGCGACATTGATGCCATCGGCCGATGTTCCGCTCATCACTCCTGCAACTATCATTGGCTTTGCGCCTTTGCCACTTGTTGTTTGAATTTCTCCAACTCAGCCCGTAGTTTCTGGATTGTTTTTTCCGTCGGACGCGGAGCGACCTTTTTCAATTCCGACGCTTTCTTCTTGAACGCGATCACTCTCGCAGCCGCTTGTGCCACTATCTTCGCGAATTTCTTGTCGCGCTCGGCTTCACGCACAACCGCCTCGTATGCCTGAATTACATATTCTTCTTTGTGGCAGACAAGGAACATGTCCGCTCCCGCGCGCAAGGTACGAACTGCCGCCTCTCCCATAGGCGCTGCGGCCAATACTCCACCCATCTCCAGATCGTCGGTGAGTATCAGTCCGCGATAGCCGATCCTCTTTCGCAGTATGTCCGTCATCCATTTCCGCGAGAGCGATGCGGGAGTATTGTCCTTTGTCACCGCCGGATATGCTGCATGAGCCACCATCACAAACGGAAACTGCTTGTGCAATGTCCGATAGGGCATCAGGTCTTCATTCCACAGTTTCTTCCAGGGCTTGTTCAGCGTCGGCAGAAGATGATGGGAATCAAGATCCGCTTCGCCGAGTCCGGGAAAATGTTTTCCGCATCCGAGCACGCCAGAACTCTTTAGCCCGTTGAGGAATTCGCGCACATAGGCGATTGTGTCTTTTGCGTCGGCTGAAACCGTACGCGACCCCAGAACCGCTTGCGATGCGGGGAATCTCAAATCGGAGACGGGAGCAAAATCCGTATTGAAGCCAAGCGCCCGTGCTTCCGCACCAAGTATTTCTCCGTGTCGTCGGAAGAGTTTCTTGGATTTTGTTGAAGACACCTCGAATTCTGAGGGAGCAGGAGCAATCAGATCCCGAAAGCGGTCAACAATCCCGCCCTCCAAGTCGACGCACGAAAGCATCGGAGTCAAAACTGCTTTACGGCATTCCGCCAGCAGATCAAAGCATTGCGTGCCGCCAACGATGTTCCGGCGAAAAAGGATGATGCCGCCGGGCTGAATGCCGGCAATAAATTGACGCAGATGCGCTGTCATCTCCGTCCCGTCGAATCCCATGATCAAGAGCTGTCCTACCTGGGAACGGATTTCCTGCTGTGAGTTCATTCGCCTACGTGGCTCCTGTTTCAGTCGAGTTGCTTCTTCATCTCGTGCAGAAGGTTCAGTGCTTCCATCGGCGTCAGCCGATTCACATCTGCCGCCTTCAATTGATCCACCACTTTTTGTGAGAGCGGAGTAAAGATTGTAAGTTGAGCAGGCGCGGGCGCTGCGCCTGCTGCCGCTGCAAGGTGCTGGGTCAGTTCGTGCTCGGCGCTTTCATGCTCGGCAAGAACCTCGCGGGCACGAACGATGACCTCCATCGGCAATCCCGCAAGCTTGGCCACCTCGATCCCATAACTGCGGTCGGCGGCACCGGCTTCCACTTTCCGCAGAAAAACAATTCCTCCGGCATTTTCTTTCACTGAGACATGGAAGTTCTTCACCCCGTCGAGCTTTTCCGCTAATTCCGTAAGTTCGTGGTAGTGGGTCGCGAAGAGCGTCTTCGCATGGGTGTTGGCGTGAATGTATTCGATTGCCGCCCACGCGATCGCCAAACCATCATAGGTGGCGGTGCCGCGCCCCATTTCGTCCAGAAGTATCAGTGATCTCGGCGTCGCCGTGTTGAGGATAGCGGCGGTCTCCGTCATCTCCACCATGAAGGTGGACCGGCCGCGCGCCAGATTGTCACTTGCGCCGATGCGCGTGAACACGCGATCGACCACCGGCAATCGCGCGCTGCGCGCTGGAACGAAAGAACCCATCTGCGCAAGGATGGTAATCAGCGCCGTCTGGCGCAGGTAGGTGGACTTGCCGCCCATGTTCGGCCCGGTCAATACCAGGATCGAGTGTGTCCGCGAATTCATGTAAAGGTCATTGGAGACGAACCGCTCGCTGCTGCGCATGATCTCCTGGCACTCAACCACCGGATGCCGGCCCTCGACGATTTCAAGTTCGCCGCTCTCATCAAACTTTGGCCGCGAATATTCGCGCAGCGCGGCAATCTGGGCCAGACCGCAGAGGACGTCCACCTCCGCGAGCGCGAGCGACGTCTGCCGGATGCGCTTCGCCTCGTGCGCGATCGAGACTCGCAACTCCGTAAACAACCGGCGCTCGATTTCTACGATCTTCTCTTGCGCATCGAGCACCTTGGCTTCGTACTCCTTCAATTCCGGAGTGGTGAAACGCTCGGCGTTGACTAACGTCTGCTTGCGGTCGTAGTCGGCGGGCGCAAGATGCTGATTGGCTTTGGAGATTTCGATGTAATAACCGAATACCGAATTGAACTTGATTTTCAGGGAGTTGATCCCCGTTCGCTTTCGTTCGCGCTCTTCTATCTGCGCGATGTACTGCTTGCCATTGCGACTGAGGTCGCGAAGCCCATCAAGTTCCGCGTCAATGCCATTGCCGATGACTCCGCCATCAGACAACGTTAGCGGTGGTTCGGCGACGATGGTCTGACCTATGCGATCCCGTACGTCTGCGAGTTCGTCCAACAGGGCGTTAAGCTCGCGCAGCCGTTCAGCATCGAATCTCGCAAGCGCTTTCTTGATTGCCGGTACTCTTGCCAGCGAAGCCGCCAATGCCTGCAGGTCACGCGGATTCGCCGATTCCAGCGTCACCCGGCTGAGCAGCCGTTCCAGGTCAAGGACGCCTTCCATGGTTCGCCGCAGTTCTTCCCGTGCAATCAGATTCCGGACATTGGCCTCAACGGCGTCGAGCCGATTGTTGATCTGTTTCACATCGATCGAGGGACGCAGGATCCACGCACGAAGCAGGCGCTTGCCCATCGGGGTAAGCGTGGCATCTATGGCGCGGAACAGCGTAGTCTCCGGGCTCGATCCCATTCCCGCGAAAACCGGCTCGATCAGTTCGAGATTGCGCACGGTGACCGCATCCAGCACCAGGCATTGCTGGCGATCGTAGAAGCCGATCCGGTCGATATGTTCCAGAGTGCCTTTTTGCGTGGAGCGCACATAGTGAAGGATTGCGCCTGCCGCCGACGCAGCGGCGGCCCGCCCTGCTAGTCCGAAGCCTTCCAGCGACAGCACGCCGAATTGATTTTCAACTAACGGGATGGCGTAGTCGGGTGCAAATGCCCAATCGTCCAGCGGAGTCTCGGTAAATCCTAGCGCAAAATTAAACGGTTCCTCCGCAGATTCAATGCCAGCTTGCCGGCCCATTCCTTTATCGAACAGAGGCATGTTGGAAGGGAATAACACCTCGCGCGGACGCAGCTGTTGCAACTCTTCCAACACTCGGCGCTCGCCGTCGTCTCCGGTGAATTCGGTCGCGCGGAATTCACCCGTCGATAGATCGAGCACTGCCAGGCCCACGGCCGCGTCTACGCGGGCCAGAGCGGCGAGAAAATTGTTTTCTTCCGAGTTGATCGAATTATCCAGCGCCGTTCCCGGCGTCAGCACTCGCGTGACTTCCCGGCGGACGATGGTCTTCGTCAGCTTGGGATTTTCCATCTGCTCGCAGATCGCAACCTTGAATCCCTTGCGCAGCAGCTTGGCCAAATAGTTTTCTGCAGCATGGTAGGGGACACCGCACATGGGAACGGCGACATCCTTTTCTTTGTTCCGCGAAGTCAATGTGATCTGTAGCTCACGCGCAGCGGTCACGGCATCATCAAAGAAGAGTTCGTAAAAATCGCCGAGCCGGAAAAACAAGAGCGCATTGGGATGTTGCTTCTTAATTGCGGCATATTGCCGCATCAACGGCGTCGAAGGCTCAGTCATAGATTGCGGATTGCGATTGCGGGAAAGTTACGGCGTGGGCGGATTATAACAAACGCCGGAGCTGCTGCTTGTGGATGAAATTTGGATTAAAAACCAAACGCCAGTATCCCAAAGGACGCTGGCGTTCAAAGGAAACAAAAATGAGATGCGTCTATGCAGCTCTGCTTAGTGCGTCTGAGCCATGTTGCTTAACCATCTTGTTGTAGTTGCCCATAATTAGAAATGGTGCGGCCCACTGGCCGACGAAAAGGGCCCAATCGTCTCGGCCCATCAGCTTAAGTGTGAGCGATGCCGCCATTGACCCGAGTGCCAGCCCCAAAAAGGTTGTGGAAGGCACCTTTGAAGTCTGTTTTTCGATTGCTCCCGTGAACTTATCTTCTTTCGATTCTCCCTGCCATGCACGCGTTTCCATGTTGTCTCCAAATCATTGATGATTGCCGCTTTAACGAGCGGCTCGCAGTAAGATGCAACGAAGCGATGAAGGGCACTCTGCAATCCAGAGGTGGTTGGAATCTCCGAGCCGAAGCGCGAGTGAGTGTTATTACCCTTGTATAATCGAGTGTTCTGCGCACGCGTGCAATGTTCGCGTGCGCGCTGGTCTATATGCCCCATCTCTGGATGCGAGTTGCCGTCGGTCTTTATGGATTAGGACTGCTGTACGCGCTGGTGGCGCTCAGCGGTAAGAGGGAGGTACTCGCTCGCATCATTCTTCCCGCGCTTGGTCTGGGTGCAATCTTCCACTTCGTGGCGCTTGCGGAGGCCTACGTCAGCTCAGGAGAGTTGGCCCCCGTAACCATCTCGCAGTCCGAATCCCTTCTCGCATTCGTGCTGATAGCCTGTTTCTTCGGCGTCTACTGGCGATACAAGACGACATCCCCTGGCATCTTGGTGTTCCCGCTCGTCTTTTTACTTAGCCTCTCAGCCGCAATCGGACAAGAGCCCCCACAATTCGATTCGCCTCTTCTGCGTAGCGGATGGATACTGTTCCACATCACGCTTATTCTCGCCGGCTACGCGGCGCTTTTCTTCAGTTTTGTCTCCAGCCTCATTTATCTTGTGCAGGAACAAAGGTTGAAGTCGAAACACTTCGATGGCGTCCTCTCGCATCTGCCCGCGTTAGAAGTCATGGACGACATCGGCTTCCGTTCGCTGCTCTTTGGTTTTCCGTTCATGACTCTCGGACTCATCGCCGGATCCGTCATTGCCCAAGCCAGTTACGGTCCCACATACTTTCGCGATCCGAAGATCTTGTTGTCCATCCTGATGTGGGCCGTGTACATGGTGCTGTTGTTCTCGCGATGGTCGGCTGGATGGCGTGGCCGCCGTGCGGCATTGCTATCGACTGTAGCTTTTATTGCGGCGACTCTCGCCTGGACAGCCAACTATTTCAGCTCCGTTCATAGGTATGTGGCGCAATGAAATATTGCCTCATCGGGATCAATCACAAGACCGCGCCGGTGGAAGTCCGCGAGCGCTTGGCGATATCGGAGTCCCGCTTGCCGGAAGCCGTCCGAAGCCTTGCTTCCCGCCCGGATGTGGAAGAGGGGATCATCTTTTCCACCTGCAACCGCGTGGAAGTGCTCGCTCGGTCCGTCGACATTGTTCCCGATTTGCGCGGTTTTCTTTATGGCCATTTCCAAATGGAAAGCTCCGCGCTGGATAGTCACCTGTATGAATACAGTGGACCCGATGCCATTCGCCATCTCTTCCGCGTGGCCTCAAGCCTCGATTCGATGATCGTAGGCGAGCCGCAGATACTCGGCCAAGTCAAGGAAGCCTATGCCGTGGCGCGCAGTGTTGGAGCGGTTCATTCGCACATGGATGCATTGCTCTCCCGCGCATTTGCAGTGGCGAAGCGCGTACGCACAGAGACCTCGGTGGGCAGCTCGGCGGTTTCAGTTGCATCAGTCGCCGTTGATTTGGCGAAGAAGATATTCGGTTCATTGCAAGGCAAGCAGGTGTATCTGGTCGGCGCCGGCAAGATGAGTGAGATCGCGGCACGTCACCTGATCGCACACGGGGCCGGAGCAATCTTCGTCGCCAACCGTACGCATGAGCGCGCGGTTGAACTCGCAAAGAAATTCAACGGCGACGCTATCAGGTTCGAGCAACTCTACGACATGGCATCAGAAGCCGACATCGTCATCACCTCTACAGGGGCGCCGCATCATATCTTCCGCCGCGAGCATGGCGAAATGTTCCTGCAGCGCCGCAGAAACAGACCCATGTTCTTCATCGACATCGCCGTGCCTCGTGACGTGGATCCCGCCGTCAACGAATTGGATGGCATCTTCGTTTACGATATCGACGATCTGCAGTCGGTCGTCACTTCGCACGTCGCGGACCGCCAGCGCGAAGCCTCCCGCGCCGAGGAGATCATCAATTTTGAGGTGCAGCGCTTCTTAGAACGGCTGGATACGCTGGATGTGGTTCCCACAATCGTTTCGCTGCAAGATCATGTCGAGACCATTCGTCAGGCGGAGATCGATAAAGTTCGCGGACGGCTGGGCGCTCTCTCTCCCGAACAGGAGTTGGCAGTCGAGTCCTTGACCAAGGGCATCGTCAACAAGATCCTCCACACTCCCATCACCACATTAAAAGGCGCCGCCAAGGATGCCCGGCAAAAGGATCCAGAGGCTACCACCATCATCGAACTAGTGCGCAAACTCTTCAATCTGAACTCCAGCCGCGCGAATCTCCCGAGGGCGGCGAAACAAAAAACAGATGTAGAGAAAGCGAGCTTGAAGTCCTGATGGCACTGCTGCGCATAGGCTCTCGCGGGTCACAACTCGCGCTCTGGCAGGCCAACCATGTCGCCGCATTGCTGCGCGACCAGGGACACACAGTTGAGATCACTGTCATAAAGACCACCGGCGACAAGATCACGGACGTGGCGCTCTCCCTTGTTGGCACAAAAGGAATGTTTACCAAGGAGATTGAGGAAGCATTGGAAGTAAAGAGTATCGATCTCGCGGTGCACAGCTTGAAGGATGTCCCTACGGAACTAATGCCAGGGTTTGAACTCGCTGCCATTATGAAGCGCGAAGATGCCCGCGACGCATTCGTCTCCGCCAAGTTTGGCAGTATCAGTGCTCTTCCACATGCAGCGCGAGTCGGTACCAGCAGCCTGCGTCGGCAAGCGCAATTGCGCGCATTGCGCCCGGACTTGGAAATCCATCCTCTTCGCGGCAACGTGGACACGCGTTTGCGTAAGCTGGAGGAAGACGAGTATGCCGCGATCATTCTCGCTGTAGCGGGCCTTCGTCGCCTGGGCCGCATTGAGTTCGTGCGAGAGATTGTTCCTGTTAGCAAGATGTGTCCTGCTGCTGGCCAAGGCGCGTTAGGTATTGAGATTCGCAAAGGCGACGTGGTTACGCGAAAGCACCTCGCATTTCTCGACGACCTCGATACGCGTGCCACAACCGCTTGCGAGCGCGCCGCACTGAACGCGCTCGGCGGCGGATGTCAGGTTCCGATCGGTGCTTACGCCGAAGCCACAGGTGGGAAGCTCCGATTGGTAGCAATCGTCGCGCGCCCCGATGGCAGCGAACTTCTCCGTGCAGAGCAGATCGGATCCGATCCCGAACACCTGGGCAGCGTTGTTGGCCAGGAACTACTTGGAAAGGGTGCAAGACGCATTCTGGACGACGTCTATCGTTCCGGCGCCGCCGTACCGCAGCAGCCCTAAAATGACCTCAATCGAATCAACTCCGAACCCGCAGCCCCCGCAGACATTGTCCGGCAAACGCATCCTCATCACACGCGCGCACGAACAGGCTGGCGCGATGGCACGAGAGCTGGAAAGGCTCGGCGCTACAGTGGTGTCGATTCCAACTATCGAGATCCGTCCGCCGCAATCCTTCCAGCCGCTCGATAAGGCGCTGCAGAAAATCCCTGCCTACGATTGGCTGATCCTCACCAGCGTCAATGGAGTGAAAGCTCTGTTCAGGCGCATGGAAAAACAGGAAATGCATTCCGGTATGCTTCGCCAACTTTCAGTAGTGGCCATCGGCCCGGCCACCCGCGCCGAACTCGAACAGCATGGAGTGAAGGTCGCAATTACTCCGGAAGAATATATTGCTGAGTCTGTGGTATCGGCATTGAAGGACAAAGTAGCAGGGAAGCGCGTGCTGCTGGTTCGCGCCAAGGTCGCGCGCGATGTTATTCCACAGGAGCTGCGACGGCTGGGGGCAGAGGTCGATGTAGCCGAAGCCTACGAGACCGTTGTCCCGCAGAACTCGCGTGAGAAGATTCGCGCCGCCCTCGCCGACTCCGAGCAACGCCCCAACATCATCACGTTCACCAGTTCATCGACAGTCAAGAATTTCATCACGTTGCTGGGCGCGAACGTGAGCCCGAAAGAACAGTTGCAGGGAATTGCAGTAGCATCCATTGGTCCGGTGACCTCGGCGACTTTGATAGAGGTCGGCCTGGGAGTGAACATCGAGGCCAAGGACTTCACCATCCCCGGCCTGATCGATGCGATCGTCCGCAACGCCCAGCCACCGCAATAAAAACGGGAGCCACTCGGGCTCCCGTTTACTTCAATTCAAAGAAGATTAGTCGTAATACTCCAGCCCCAGATGCGTGATGAGTTCCTCGCCGCGCAGATGGCGTAGCGTATTCTTCATCTTCATCGTCTGGATAAATAAATCGTGCTCGGGATAAAGCCCCGGAGCGGTCATCGGCGACTTGTAATACAAGCTCAACCATTCCTGGATACCCATGCCGCTCAACTCTGAGCTCCGCTTTGCCAAATCCATCAACAGCACCAGGTCCAAGACGATTGGCGCGGCCAAGATCGAGTCGCGGCACAGGAAATTGACCTTGATCTGCATCGGATAGCCGAGCCAGCCGACGATATCAATGTTGTCCCAACTCTCTTTGTTATCAGCGCGAGGCGGATAATAGTTGATGCGTACCTTGTGATAAAAATCCTTGTACAGGTCGGGATAAAGCTCCGGCTGAAGAATGTGCTCCAGCACCGAAAGCTTCGACTCTTCCTTGGTCTTGAACGATTCCGGATCGTCCAATACTTCACCATCGCGATTGCCTAGGATGTTGGTCGAGAACCAGCCACTCAATCCCAGCATGCGGGCTTTCAGTCCCGGCGCGAGCACCGTCTTGAGCAGTGTCTGGCCAGACTTGAAATCCTTGCCCGAGATTGGTGCGTGATTGCGGCGGGAGAGCTCATGCATCGCCGGCAGATCAACGGTCAGGTTCGGCGCTCCATTCGCAAACGGGACGCCTTCGCTAAGAGCGGCGTAGGCATAGATCATTGAAGGCGCAATGTTTTCGTCATTGGCGAGAAGCGCCTTTTCAAACGCCTTCACTGACGAGTGGGCCTCGGTCTGCTTCAAGAAGATTTCCGTGGAGCCGCACCACATCATCACCAACCGCTCGGCGCCTGAGGTTTTCTTGAAATCATGGATGTCGGCGCGAACCTGCTCTGCCAAGTCCATCTTGTTCTTGCCCTTTTTCACGTACTTGCCGTCGAGCTTCTTGACGTAATGACGGTCAAAGACCGCCGGGCGGGGCTTCACTGATTGCAGAAAAGGTTTAACCTGCTCCAGCAAATCTTTCTCCAAGACGCCGGCATTGGTAGCGGCAGCAAACATGTCGTCTTCGAAAATGTCCCAGCCGGTAAATACCAGGTCGTTCAGTTGCGCCAGCGGAACGAATTCGTTGATCTTCGGTGAGCGGCCTTCTGTGCGCTTGCCCAGGCGGATAGTGCCCATCTGAGTCAGCGAGCCTATTGGTTTCGCGATGCCCTTGCGCACGGCTTCTACGCCGGCGACGAATGTTGTGGCAACGGCGCCCATGCCGGGGATCATGATCCCGAGTTTGCCTTTGGCTTCTGCGATCGTTCCGGACGTTTGCGGGGTGGTCTTTGGTTTTGTCGCCATTTAGGTATGAGACTTCCTATGGAATGAAAGTGTGCTGGAAAACCATTCATTGTAACAGGGCAGGCCTTGTTAGCTGCCGCCTCACTTGATTTTCACCTTCGGTTTGCGCGGATCCGGCTCCGGGGCCGTTACTTCTATCCGCCAAACCGCGGCGTCTTGAGACAGCTGACCTTCGAATTCAATAAAGGTCGGAGCTTCGCTCTTTACGATCCAGATATGCATGTCGGAAGGCTGCTTGCCCACAAGCGGCGCAATGACGCCGGCTACACCCTCGATCTTCACCTTCACCACGTAATGTTGCGCCTTGTGCTTGATAAAACCCACTTCGATGGTCTTCTCCTGCTCCGGAAGGATATTCAATTTCACCATCCGCGGACTAGTTGAAGGTGCCACCATGGAGACAGTGGTTTCCGGAGCGGACGGATCAACGTTCTTGACCAGTGTGAAAATCAGGCCATTGGAGACATCTTCTGGTAGATCCAGATGCTTGTTGGTCAACTTCTCCTTGCCCTTCTCAACCGTCCTCACCGTTACCTTTCCTGTGCCGGCATCGATCCAGGATTCGCTCTCTTGCTTGAACGCCGGGCCTTTCTGTACTACCTGATCGCTCAGCAGGCGGAATTTGCCATGTTGCGTAAACTTCGTGATCTCCTGATAGAACGAGCCGTCTTTGAAATTAAGCTGCATATCGGCGATCACAGGCCCGCCCTCACCTTTCACAACCTGCTTTAGATCGCCATAAGCGATAGCTTGTCCATCCAGATTTCGCACCACCAGGAACCCGAGGGTCACCCCTTCAACGTGACGGACGGGAATCTGCTCAGCAGTTAGCTGGCTGGCTCGGAAAAATAGAATGCAGAATGCGAGGAGGAAGTACAGGAGACGACGAGTTTCCATTTGGGGGGCCTTGCAAAATTAGGATGCCGGACCAGCGTTGTAGTGCGGCAGAGCAGCGCGGCTGAGAGATTGAAAGAATACGCTTGGAGCCAAAGACGCGACGGCGAGGCACATATGTGATACAACGCCAGACACTCCTATGGAAAAGATCGCACTCATCACCGGAACTTCCAGCGGCATCGGCCTGCTTACGGCCATCGATATGGCGAAGGCCGGCTTTCGTGTCATCGCTACCATGCGCGACCTCTCGCGCAACACGCGCCTGCTTCAGGCCGCAGCAGATGCCGGCGTATCCGATCGCATCGAACTCAGGCGTCTCGACATCACTGAATTCGATTCGCTACCCGGCGTCGTTGCCGAAATCGTGCATGACCACGGTCGCATCGACGTGCTCGTAAACAACGCCGGATACGCATTGGGTGGATTCGCCGAAGACATCCAACTCGACGAACTGCGCGGCCAATTCGACACCAACTTCTTCGGCCACGTCGCGCTCACTCGCGCCGTGCTGCCCACCATGCGCGGACAGGGCGTTTCTGGTTTGGGGGGACACATCATCATGATCTCCTCTATCAGCGGATTGGTTTCCAATCCCGTGACCAGCAGTTATTCGGCATCCAAGCACGCGCTAGAGGGGTGGACAGAATCGCTGCGCGTGGAGGTTCGCGCCTTGCGAATCAAAGTTGTTCTGGTGGAGCCCGGTGCCTATGACACTGACATTTGGGAGCGCAATGTGCGCATCGGCAAGATCGCACTCAGCGAGGAATCCGCCAATAAGGACCGCGCCCGCCGCTTCGCCAATGTCGTCAAAACAAAGCTGAAGAAGGGCGATACTCGCGAAGTGTCGCGCTTGATCACGCGAATCGCGCAGAACCCCAATCCGAATCTGAGATATCTCATCGGCAAGGACGCGCAAGTCCGATACTGGTCGCAGCGGCTCCTGCCGTGGAAAGTTTACGAAAAGATACTGGTGAAAGCGTTACAGATCGATTGAGCCATTGGACAACAGACGCTCACGAGGCGGCGCGATGAACAGGTCAAAACGGTTTTGCTTTGAGAGGGTACGACTTCAGTCGTGCCGCAAGCCATTGAGAATAGAATGGGCTTTAGCCCCTGAGGGACGATTGTTGGGACCAGACGCGCGACACTACTGTGCCGCCGCAACCCGATTCTTCCAATGTGACCAGATAAACCACGATACTCCGGCAACCAGAAACACCGCGATCACTGCATCGAATTCGTGGAAGTACTTCCCGATATATCGCCAATTCTCCGCCAGCTTCATCCCTGCGTACGCGAGAACAAAGCACCACGGCCACGAGCCCAGGAACGTGTACACATGAAAGCGCAATCGCGGCATCCGCGCGATTCCCGCCGGAAGCGCAATGAACGTCCGAATCACCGGCAGAAGCCTCCCGACAAAGATCGTGATCTCGCCGTACTTGTGGAAGAGGCGGTCAGTGAGTTCCAGGTCGTGCTGTTTCAAGAGAATGTAACGACCGTATTTTTCCACCAGCGGACGCCCGCCATGGTATCCGACCTCATAAGCGAGCACCGAACCAAGGTTGCATCCGATAGCGCCCGCCGTCGCCACCCAATAAAGGTTGAATTCTCCTCTGTAAACCAGGTAACCGGCGAAAGGCATGATCAACTCTGAGGGCAGGGGAATGCAGGCCGATTCAATAGCCATCAAGACCATCACGCCGGTGTATCCGCCACCGCTTATGACCCAGCTTATGAAGACAAACAGATGTCCGATGATGTTTTCAATCATGAGTGTTTACTTTTGTTGGGAGCGGCTAAAAATCCTGCGAGTCCTGCGTGTAAGTGTAGCCGGGCAGCGTGGCGATATCGCCCGCCTTTTGCACCTTGATGCGAGTGGTTCCCGCATTAGCCGCATTAGCATTGGCCTCGCGCAGCATGGCGTACTGCGTGAAGACTTCACTGTATAGCTTGGTCACAAGATAGTTCTGACCGTTCTGGTCATTGCGCCAAACCTGGCCGAGTTGGATTGATTTCACGGGCATCGGCACAATTGTAATTTGAATTCTGCAATTTGCAATTTGTAATTTGAAGCATTGCGGTCCGCCATGTTTGTTAGAATCCGAGCGTGAGCCCGGTTAAAGCCAAGCCTAAATCGAAAGCGAAAGCTCGAAGCAAAGCAACAACTGCCGCCTACAACCCCCTCGACCCCAAACGCGTCGCCGAAATCCTGAAGCGCCTCGACGCCACCTATCCCACTCCCAAATGCGCGCTCACACACAAGAGCGCCTGGGAGCTGACGGTGGCCACTATTCTTTCTGCCCAATGCACGGATGTCCGCGTGAACATGGTCACGCCGGTGCTATTTACCAAATATCCCACTGTGCAGGATTTCGCGAAGTTGGATCCTGAAGCTCTTGAGCCTGATATTCGCAGCACCGGGTTCTTTCGTAACAAGGCGAAGTCGGTAGTCGGCGCGGCTAGAAAGATTGTCAACGACTTCGGAGGCAAAGTGCCGCAGACGATGCAAGAGCTGCTTTCGCTGCCGGGCGTCGCTCGCAAGACTGCCAATGTTGTACTCGGGTCGTGGTTCGGGATAGCTGACGGCGTGGTCGTCGATACGCACGTTTACCGAATCTCGCGGCGACTGGAACTCACCAAGAGCGATACTCCGGAGAAGATTGAGCAAGACCTGATGAAAGTGATCCCGCGTGAGAAGTGGATCGATTTCGCCCACCAGCTTATCTGGCACGGACGAAAACTTTGTTTTGCCCGCAAGCCGAATTGCGCGGAGTGTCCACTGGAGAACCTCTGCCATGCTGCGGACAAGACATGGTCAACGGTTGAAATACACAAAAACGCCAAGCCCTGACGCAATTGGCTGCATCCAATTCCTATGCGGTACTCTCGCCTACTAGCGCTTGCAATTCTTCTATCGCTAATAAGTACAGCTTCTGCCGGCAGCATCACTGGCGTCTTTCAGGGACGAATCGTCCAATTGCCCAGCGCGAAGTCGAAATCCAAATGGCTGTACGTACAGGGGAAGAATGGCGCGATCCGGCGGGCGAACATCGCTAATGCGGTCGTCGAGTATGACGACGACTATCCCGCCAGCAAGCGCCACAAACGCGCAGCCGACTCCCTCGACCGAGCCATTGAGGTGCGCGTCACGGCAGAGCAGGACGAAGCCAAAGGCGGCGAGTGGCAGGCAACCAACATCCTAATCCTCGCGCCCCGCCGTAACTCCCAGAAACCAAGCAGGAGAGCCCCCGACGCACCCTCGCCCACCGTTGCCAAATCGCAAGTAGCCACTGCCAACTGATGTCACTAAATCAGCTCAGACCGCGTCTAACCAAAAGGGCCAGAAACTCGAAACTTCCTCAAGGGATTAGGGTTGTAGATTGCAGAAGTCTCAGCCACGTACGGGTCTATAATGGCGACATCGCCCACAGTTTTGTACGGTTTGCCACCGAGGTCAAAATGAAAACGCGTTCCAACAGTTTTATCTCCCGACTTCTTCTTTTCTCGTTGTTGTCTGTGCCTGCCGCTTTCGCAGGCGATGATCCACCGAAGCAGGCTCCAGCGACGCCGGCGAAGCAGGATTCCACCTCGGCACAGGATTCCAGCACATCGCAGGATTCCACCTCCCAGGACAGCAAGGACTCCAAGGACAGCACCACCAGGAAGCATTCGGGCGGTAAGGATGACGTCGATGCGATTGGCAACCGCAACGTAGGCAAACGCGGACTCGGAAACTGGTACTCGGTCGAATCAGAGATCAAGATGGGCAAGCAGTACGCCCAGATGGTTGAGCAGAGCGTGAAGCTGGTTCAGGACCCCGTGGTCAACGAGTACGTAAACCGCATTGGACAAAACTTGGTGCGCAACTCTGATGCCAAGGTCCCGTTCACCATTAAAGTGATCGACTCCGACGAGATCAATGCATTCGCGCTTCCCGGCGGATTCTTTTATGTGAATTCGGGGCTCATTTTGGCGGCGGACGAAGAAGATGAACTGGCCGGCGTGATGGCGCATGAGATCGCGCATGTCTGCGCTAGACACGCCATGCAGCAGCAGACACGCAGCAATTGGGCGAACATCGCCACGATTCCTTTGATCTTCGTTGGCGGCGGAGCGGGCTATGCCGCGCGGTCCGTGGCCCAGATCGGGCTTCCATTGACGTTCATGAGCTTCTCCCGTGGTTTTGAAGCCGAAGCCGACTACCTCGGCATGCAATACTCCTATGCCACTGGATATGACCCGCAAGGTTCTATCTCATTCTTCGAAAAGATCCAGGCTCAGGAGAAGAAGAAGCCGGGTACGTTAGCCAAGGCCTTCGCCAGCCATCCGCAAACCCCCGATCGTATTTCCCAGTTGCAGAAGGAGATTGCAACCGTTCTTCCGCCCAAGAACCAGTACATGGTGTCCACCTCTGAGTTTGACGATGTGAAGTCGCGGCTCGCGTCCATTGAGAATCGCCGCAAGGTAAAGGACGCTAAGGACGACAGCAAGCCAACCTTGCGCCGTACATCGACAGACAAGCCAAAAGACAGTGACAGCAAAGACGGAAAATCAACTGACGACGACCGCCCGACTTTGAAGCGTCGCGATTAAAGAAGCACCGAAATTAGATTTTGGAACGAGAAGGCGCAAGGGATTGCGCCTTTCTTATTGCTGGGCGGATGCGAGTCTTACCGATGCAGCCGCAGTTTAAGCGCGGCCAGTTGAGTGGTGTCGAAGAAAAGGCTCTTGATCAGGATCTTTTGCGATTCGATCACTTTTGCCTGTTCCATCACCAGACTTGCCATCAATATGTTAGTGCCAAGAAGCATGGCATAAAGCACATTTCTGCGTTGAACGGGAGTGCTGCCGGTCGTCATCTAAAGTAAGAAGGCCAACTGCATATTGAAGTTGGCCTTTTGCCAAATAAAACACCAATGCGTATCAGTGCCCGGATTCCTGCAAAATGCAGATATCCGGTAGATTTCTGTATTGTTCTGCAAAGTCCATTCCATAACCCACAACGAATTCGTCCGGGATCTTGAAACCGAAATAGTCAGCCTGGATTGGCTGAAGTCGGCGCGACGGCTTGTCCAGCAACGCCGCAATCTTCAGCGACTTCGGTTGCGCCGCCTGCAGCAGTTTCGTGAGGTAAGTAAGTGTGTAGCCTGTATCTAGGATGTCCTCCACTACGATCACGTTCTTGCCTTGCAGTGAAGTGTCGACGTCTTTGGTCAACTTCACGTCGCCGCTCGACATCTTTCCTGATCCATAGCTGGAGACGGCGATGAAATCGAACGAAGCATCCAAGGCGATGTTTCGGGCAAGGTCGCTGAGAAACAAGCATGCGCCCTTCAACACGCCCACCAGCACAACAGATTCTCCCGCATAATCCTTTGTGATCTGGGCTCCGAGTTCAACAACCCGGGACGCGATCTGCTCTCGGCTGAATAGCACTTTCAATGGCGATACTGTTTGTGGGGTTGTCATAAGGAAGTGGGTCTATTGAAACATTGAAGACGCTGGTCGCGCCAATATTTTTCGCAATAAACTCCGGCCCGTATTCTGCCATCGTAGAATGAAAGCCTCTTACCTTAGCAATTAAGAAAGAGTTTCGACATGAACATAAAGCTGGATGGCATCAAGATCACATGGCTGGGCCACGCGACTTTTCGCATCGAAACCCCCGGCGGGAAGACAATCCTCATCGATCCCTGGGTCATGGGCAATCCCATGTGTCCGGAAGATCAAAAAACCTTCGAGAAGATTGACGTGATGCTCTGTACCCACGGACACGGTGACCACATCGGGGACGCCGTCACCCTCGCGCGCAAGCACAACCCCGTCGTCGTTGGGATCTATGAACTGTGTATGTGGATGCAGAAGAAAGGCGCAAAGCAGATTTCGCCGATGAACAAAGGCGGCACTCAAACAGTTGGCGACATTCGCGTCACCATGGTTCATGCCGATCACTCCTGCGGAATCGAGGATGACGGCCAGATCATTTATGGCGGCGAGGCTTGCGGATACGTCATCCAGTTTGAGAACAACCTTAAGATCTATCATGCCGGCGATACCAATGTCTTCGGCGACATGAGCATCATCCATGACCTCTATGCGCCAGACATTGCCATGATTCCCATCGGCGATCACTACACCATGGGCCCACGTGAAGCCAGCTATGCTTGCCGCTTGCTGCGTCCTAAGGCGGTCATTCCCATGCATTTCGGCACTTTTCCGTTGTTGACTGGAACTCCTGCCGCATTCACCAAATTGGTCAGCGAAATGGGAGTCGAAGTGATACACACGGAGCCGGGCAAGACATTGGCGTAAAACATTAGGGATGAAAATCCTATTCTGGTCTATACTTGCGTCGCCCCACTTCGATTTGTCCCATCAAGGAGATCAGAAGCATGAAGAAATTCATGGCCCTCGCGCTGACTTTTGCATTGGCCGGTGTTATGGCGTTTGCGCAAACGCCTGCCAGCACGACCACAACGCAACCTATTGGCAATAACGCAGCCACTACTACTTCGAACACCACAGCCGCCAAGCGACACCACAAAGCGCACAAGAAAGCGGTTCGCAAGCACCATCGACAAAACAATCGATAGTCTCGAAAAGTAATTGAGAAAGGGGCGCTCTGCGCCCCTTTTCGTTTGTGCAGTAACTGCTCCTTCCGGTGTATCCTCATTTCTCGAATCAAAATGGAGAAATGCCCGTGTCGATTGTGAAAAGATTTGTTCTGGCTGTGTCTTTTTTCCTGCTAGGTTCCACGCTCGTCCTGCCATCGCTTGCCCAGCAAACTGATCCTGCGCTTTTTTCTGACATGAAATGGCGACTCGTCGGGCCTTTTCGCGGCGGACGTTCGCTCAGCGCAGTCGGTGTTCCGGGAAACTCCAGCACTTTTTATTTTGGCGCGGTGGGCGGAGGGGTGTGGAAGTCCACCGATGCGGGCACGACGTGGGCGCCGATCTTTGATAGCCAGCCCATCGCTTCGATTGGTGCGGTTGAAGTCGCACCATCAGACCCGAACGTGATCTATGTCGGCAGTGGCGAAGCCGACATGCGCGACGACATCACCTACGGTAACGGGATCTACAAATCCACCGATGCCGGTCAAACCTGGAGCAACATTGGATTGCGCGACAGTCGGCAGATAGGTCGCATCATCATCAATCCCAAGAATCCTGACGACGTCTTCGTCGCCGCACTGGGACACGCTTACGGCCCGAACGCTGAGCGCGGGGTTTTCCGCACCACCGATGGCGGCAGAAACTGGAAGCGCGTTCTTTTCAAGGACGATTCCACCGGTGCCATCGACCTCGCCTTTGATCCCCAAGACCCCAAAGTGATTTATGCATCCCTTTGGCAGACTCGGCGTCCGCCGTGGAATGTCTATCCCGCCTCAAACGGCCCGGGCTGTGGTCTATATAAATCCACGGATGCGGGTGCCACTTGGCAACAGTTGAAAAACGGACTGCCCGAAGAAGGCTTGGGGCGAATTGGTATCGCAATCTCAGCCAATGACCACAACCGCATTTACTTGATCGTCGACGCCAAGGAAGGTGGACTCTATCGATCGGACGACGCCGGAAAAACCTTCACCCGCACCGATAAGGAGCAACGCATCTGGGGTCGCGGCTGGTACTTCGGCGGAATCACCGCCGATCCTAAGAATGCCGACGTGCTCTATGTCTCCAACACTTCTGTCTACAAGTCCACTGACGGCGGCAAGAGTTTCACCGCATTCAAAGGCGCTCCCGGCGGCGATGATTATCACAGCGTCTGGATTTCTCCCGACGACTCGGCGCGCATGGTGGTTTCGAGCGACCAGGGTACGATCGTCACGTTGAACGGCGGGAAGACCTGGAGCTCCTGGTACAACCAGCCCACCGCGCAGTTCTATCACGTGGCCACCGACAATCGCTTTCCTTACTGGATCTACGGAGCGCAGCAGGACAGCGGCGCCATGGCCGTGCCTAGCCGTAGCAACTCTGCTTCAATTTCAGAACGCGATTGGCATCCCGTCGAAGTCGGCGGAGAGAGCGGCATGATTGCCACAAATCCCGCCGATCCAAACGTCGTCTTCGGCGGCACTGTCTCTCGTTATGATTTCACCACCGCACAAAGCCAGAACATCTCGCCCACTACCGGACGAGCCGGTTCATTCCGCACCATCTGGACTCTTCCGCTCGCGATCTCATCTGCTGACACCAGCAAACTTTACTTCGCCCATCAGATGCTCTTCCGTACGATTGACGCTGGCAAGCATTGGGACGTGATCAGTCCCGACCTGACCCGGGAAGATCCCGGCGTTCCCGCCAATCTTGACGCGATCACGGCCAAGTACGGGCTTGCCAGTCCGCGAAAGGGCGTGATCTATACGATTGCCCCCTCGCCTCTCGACGCCGCCCTGATATGGGTGGGCACCGACGACGGTCTTATTCACGTCACGCACGACGACGGCAAGCACTGGCAGAACGTAACGCCGGAAAAACTGACGCCATGGAGTAAAGTGGGAATTATCGAGGCGTCAAAGCAAGACAAGCAATCGGCCTATGCTGCCGTCGACCGCCATCGTCTCGAGGACCTGCGCCCTTATATTTATCGCACCCACGATGGCGGCAAGAGCTGGCAGCTCATCAACAAGGGAATCCCTGACGGCGCGTACGTGAACGTGGTACGGGAAGACAAAGAACGCCGCGGGTTGCTCTACGCCGGAACCGAACTCGGGATGTACGTCAGCTTCAACGACGGTGACGATTGGCAGCCATTGCAACTCAATCTGCCCGTCGCCTCAATCCGCGATGTTTCCGTACGCAAAGATGACTTGGTCGTTGCCACTCACGGTCGCGCATTCTGGGTGCTCGATGACATCGGCCCATTGCGCGAAGTGAATTCCAAAGTCGCCTCAGAGTCGGCGCATCTTTTCGATCCGCAGACCGCGCTGCGCATTCGCCCCGGCTCTGATCAAGGCACTCCATATCCTCCGGAGATTCCGAAGGGCGAGAATCCGCCTGCCGGCGCCATCATCGACTACTATTTGAAAGATGCATCTGCGTCTCCAGTAACCCTGGAGATATTAGACAGCGCCGGTGCGCTCGTTCGTAAATACTCAAGCGGAGAAAAACCGCCTGTGGTCGATGAGAAGGCTCTGGACATCCCCATATATTGGGTCCGCCCGCCGCAAATACTTTCTGACAAAGCCGGCATGCACCGCTTCATCTGGGATGTCCACTACGGTGCCAGTTTACCGGGCGGAAACAGAGGCGGCGGCCGTCGAGGAAATTCCGGCCCCTGGGCTGTTCCCGGGCAATACACCGCGCGTCTCACCGCGAACGGGAAAGCTTACACGCAGCCATTTTCCGTCGAACTGGATCCACGGCTGAAGGTCACTACAGAAGACTTGCAACTCCAGTTCGCGACCTCGCAAAAAGCCGCTGCAAAACAGGCGCAAATCTCGCGTGCCTCTGCCCAAGCGGCATCGATGACGAAACAAATAAAAGATCTGCAAACAAAATCTAAGCCCGATGACGTCACCATCGCTGCTCTGGAAAAGTTCAGCCAGCGCGTGAGTGATCTGGCAGGGCGGGGAACTGACGTTTTTGGTCCTGTCGACTCCGTCGATACTGACCAGACCAGCCTTCGCCATCTAGGTACGGCCTTCGGACAGATCAACTCTGCTGTGCAGAGCGCAGCCGCCGCGCCCACTCCTGACCAACTGCAAGCGCTGGAAGAGAACACCACAACTTTGCAGTCAACCTTGGCAGAATGGCAGAAGGTACTCACTCAAGACCTGCCGCAGATCAATGCACAACTTCGGCAGGCGAATCTTGCTGAGATCAACATAGCTGCGCCGGGAGGTCCGGCGCAAGATGAGCGCAGCAGTGAATAGAATTCGCTTTACCAGCTCCTGCGAATGAGCGTTTCAAATGCGAACCCGCCGTTCTGGTTGCGACTGGTGCTGACTGAGACTCGCGGTGACAGGTTGTATTGCACTTCGATCACTTGATTCTGGGTAGCGGTGACGTCGGTGGAAAAATTTACAAACAGGTTGCCTGTAACCCTCTCCTGAACCGATATGGTTGCGTACTGCTGCGAACCCGTGCCGGTTGTGTTTCCGAGAACCGGATTTATTGCCAGGTGCGATATCCCCACTATTTTCTCCAGGCGGCTGGTGATCTGGTTGCTCACTGCCGACGCGACTAGTGACTGGGCCCCGAGATTTCCCGGCAACGGATTGGCGCCCGCTGCTTCCGTCGTTTGTCCGAAGGCCAACAAGTTGATGATGTCGGAGGGTGGCAACGCCGGGTCCGATGCATAGTTCGTATGCAGATGGTCCACCGGTCCCTCAAACCGCATGTGGATGTTGTATTGCTGAATTGTGGTGCTAACCGCGACATTCACAACCGGCTGGGTTTGCGTTCGATTCACGAAGTCGAGCGTGCCACCCTCTAAAACATAGCGGTTGCCCATGAAGAGCAAATCACCACCGGTCAGATTGATTCGGCCAAGGATAACCGGTTGAGCGGCTGTGCCGCGCACCTCCAAATTGGCGGCAGCCTGCAGGCTTAATGTGCGATTTACCAGATTTACACCGCTTGTCGATCGCACCGCAACGTTTAATTGAAGGTTTTGACTAAAGCCCTGCGCCGGTGGTGGCGTGGTGCCGCTTGAGATTTGGCCGAGAAAACTTGCCGCGTCGAATTCTGGAGTGAATGAGAGCTGTCCAATATTCACTTGCCCACCCAATTCTGCGGCATCAGGAGTACCGGTTAGCGTGAGTCTTGTTTCCATCTCTTCGCGAACGCCATCCGGGTAAAGCATGCGAATGCCTTTTCCTGCCAATCCGACATTGAATTGCAGCGATGGCCGATAAAGGACACTCCCGCTTGCAGTCACAGTTCCGCCGCCAACAGTTCCGTGGAAGTCCGTCACTTCTAATCGGTCCTTGGTCAAGGTCAGCACCCCATTTCCGTTTTGCAAACCGAGGGGCACATCCACCGTTGCAACATTTACATTGACGAGGTCGATTCGGCCCTGAACATTGGGGTCAGTCCTGGCTCCATAGGAATTGACGTTGAATCGCATCTGCCCGGAACTGGTGACGTCCGGAGCAAACAACTGCGCCAATTGCAGGTTAACGGTCCCCATTAACAGGAGCGAAACAGGCGCTGCGCTGTTGGTCGGCACGGACCCTTGGATCTGCAGATCCGTATCCGTCCCGCGGATCGTCGTGCGCTGCAGGTTAATCACGCCATTCGTGTAATCGATCCTGATCGGACTGGCCGCCCCGATCTGGGCGGTGTTCTTGTAATTCACCTGCAGAGTGGGGATGGTAACGTGCGCCTCCACCAGCGATTTGTTCTTCAGCGGTCCTCGCAGCGTGCCGTGGATCTCCGTTTGTCCAGTCAGGTTCGCCGCCTGTGACGGCGCATAGATTGCGACCAGGGGTTGCAAAGGGATCTTTTCCGTATCTAGCGTCGCGTCCGTGTAGTAATCGCCCGTGAGGCGGACTGTGCCCTTCGCGCGAAGGTAGGTATTCACTGCCTCTGAGTCCAATGCGAACTTCGCTAACTGATTTGCGACATCCGCTTGTAGCGTTATTGCGTTGATAGTCTGGTTCTGTACTTGCAACTTCGGTATTTGCAGTTTTGCTGTAAGTTGCGGATTACTGACTGTGCCGCGTCCGCTGGCATTTGCGTTCAGGACGCCTGCCAACTCGATCTTCCGCGCCTTTAGGCTCTGGATCCGATCAAGCCGGATTCCGTTGGCTTGCAGTTGCACCTCGTAACCTTGCTGCTTGGGAAAATACGTAAAGACGCTCTGCGCTGCCCCCGCGGGAATGTGTAGCGCGACGTCTCCATGGACCTCATTACCAGTGCCCTGAAATTTCAATGTTGCTGACTGTATCGGCTCATTGTCAACTTTCGCCTGCGTCAGGCTTACCCTGCCATTGCCCACAGGATTCATTTCCGAGCCCCGTAGCGCGACATTCGCTGACAGCGTTCCAGAAACGGGCATTTGCGAACCTGCCGCTTTCGCCAACTCGGCGACATCGAGTTGTGAAGCATTCAACGCGACATCCACCGGACTTGTATTGCTGAATGACCAATTGTGCAATCCCGCACTTAAGTTGAAGGACACTTTGCCGCGATTCGCAGGCAACAATTCGCCATTGCCTAATTTCAATGCTGATGGGCTGGCTTCGACGTTGGTGCGAAGCGAGCGGATTCCACTCCCCCTCACGCGCAGATTGGCGGCACTCAATTGCCCCGTCAAATGAGGCGCGCTGGTGCTGCCGCTGACTGCGGCTGTGAATGTTGCAGTCCCGTATAGCCCAAGCGGACGCGAAGGCTGGCCCGGAGTAGGCGTTTGAAAGATCTCGGCGACACTCTCGAGCTCATGCAGATCATTCGATTGCACACGCACTTGCAAACTCGTCCGGTTACTGACTGCACCGTTCAGCGTGACCGAGGTCTGCTGCGTGCGCAAATAGTTGTTCGCAAGAGCAATTTCCTTTTTCGCCGCGGCATAATCGGCGTGTATCACGCCGTTGATTGGCACCGGTTTGGCGCTCGCGTTCGCCGCCGACCCAACGCTCGCTTGGATAGTTGCGTCGGTGTGCGCTGCAAGGTCGTCGAAGGTCTTTCCCCACTTCGCATCGGCGACTGCGCTGACGGTTCCTCCGAGTGTGATCTGCTTGAGCGAAGCGGATGGCATCAGCGTCTTCAGCTCGGCGACCGACACGCCGCGAACTCCGGCGTGCATTTGCGACCGCGACGCGCCAGTGATGTCCCGCATCATCAGCGAACCAGTGAACTCGCCGCCAAGCACACGCGCGCGCATGTCACGCACTTCAACATTGCGGTTGGCCAGCGAATAATGCGCGCCGATCTGCGAGATCGTGCCGTGAAAACTAGGCATCTGGACTCGCAATGCCCGGCTGCTCAAGTTTCCATCGAGTGAAAGTGAATCGAGCATCTCTCGGTTCGGCTGGCTCCGATAATGCATTGCCCCTACAGCGCGAATGACTCCGACCGGTAACGTGGGGTTCTTCACGATCCGGCGAAACTCTCCCGCATCCACCACCGCGTCATAATTCGCTTCTACGCGCGGATTGGCATAATCGTCCAGCCTCGCATTGAGCATGAACTTTGACGGCCCGCTGGTCAGCACCGCATTCTTCAGCAGAAAGGTAGTGGGAGTGGCGTCGAATGGAGCGTCCAAGTCGTGCGCCAAGGGATTGAAATTGCTGAATTGCAGCACGCCGTTGTGATAGGCCAAATTGCCCGAATAACGCCGTTCCCCCGTGTCGAACGACGATTGAAATGACAGATCGTGCAGATCGGCGTTCAGGACGCTCTTCTGGTTGCTGTAGTAGATCTCTCCGCGACTAAGCAGCACGTGCCGCACCGCGAGATCGAAAACGCTGGTTCGGCTCCCGCCGTTGCTCTTTGTTTTTGGAAGATTGTCATTGCCTTGCTTGTCGGCAAAGACGCGTACCACTGGATGGACGACCTTTACATCGTCCAGGTACCACTTCCTATGCAGGACGGAGACGATGCGCACTCCCAACTCAACCTGATCCACTTGGAACACTGGAGGATCAGGATGGGGGCTCGCGCCATGCACAGTGACTCCGTAAATATCCAAGCTCAAGTTGGAAAGATTCAGTGCGAAATTCTGGACTTGTACTTTGGAGCCCAGGGCTTCGCTCGCCTTCTGTTCTGCCGTGTGCAGGATGTAGCCGTGAAATCGATTGCTTCGTAGTACCACAACAGCAGCTACGGCAAGAATGAGGACGATTGCCAGCAGACTCGCAACAATCCAGCCGATGATTCGTCCGGCTCTCGATCGTCGCGGATATTCGTCCGGAGGTAGCGGGGGATTGAGTAGCGCGCTCAAAATGCTTGTCCTAACGTAATGAAGAGTTGTGTTGAACTGATACCGGCGATCGGATTCAGGTTGTGCCCAACGTCGATGCGCACCGGACCAACCGGCGTCGCGTACCGAAGTCCCAAGCCAATGGTATTGGAGTAGTTACCGCCTACATCACCGAAGCCGACAGTCCGGAAAACATTGCCGCCATCATAGAAAGCAACTACGCCCAGCCCTTTCTTGAGCGGCACGGGAATGCGCAATTCCGAATTGATGATCAATAGCTCATTGCCGCCGGTCGGCACGCGAATCAGCGCACAGGTAGATTGATCCGCTGGATTGCCGCAAGCCTGGACTGTCTGCTGCGGTCCGGCGCCATTCAGCGGAAATCCCCGGAGCGTGCTGCCACCGCCGGAAAAAAATTTCTCGCTGATAGGAACATGGCTGTTGCCAATAGCTTCTTCAAGACCGATGCGGACGCTGTTGGCCCAAATGATGCCGGCAGGAATCTTCCTGTAGTACGCCGTTTGCGCGAGGAGCTTCGCAAAATTGACATTGGAGCCCAACCACGTTGGGTTAAAAGCGACTTCGAAACTTTCATAAATCCCCTTGTGCGCGTCCAGAGGCATGTCGCGGGTATCGCGGGTAAAGACGACGGAGAACCGCGATAAGCGGACGTGCCGGTCTTCCGGAGGGATCAACTGGGGGATTAACAGCTGAGACACCCCGGTCAAGCTAAAGCTATAGCGTAAGAAGAGGTTACGAGTCTTGGCCGCATCCAGCGTGCGCTGGAACTGAGTTCCAATCAGTCCTTGGGTCGAAATGAAGATTGGATTCTCGCTGTTGTGTTCGGCTGAGAGCGAGACATTCGAAGCCCACTTTGTCCAGTGGAAGATTGGATCGCTGTAGGTCACAGCTCCGCGCTGGTCCAGCCTGGCAGCCAATGCCGCTAATGTGAGTGATTCGGCTTTGCCGCGGAGGTTGCTGCGGGTGTATTCAATGGTTCCCCGCGGCCCCCAAAACGTCTGTTCGCTCGTAATGAAATTGGACGGCAGCCCGATCGGCGGCAGTCCCGGCACTGCCACGGTCCCGCCTGGGATATTGCCACCGCGGTTGATTACTTCAAACCCGAAGCCATATGTGATCGAGTTTTTCTTTGCCTCGTGGACCTTTACGACTACATCCTCTTCAGTCTGGGTTGTGATTTGTCGACGCGGATCAACTTCGGCCCAATCAAAGATGTTGCGGGTGTATAGAAGGGTCTCTGAGGCCAGCATGTCATTTTCTTTGAGCGGATGCCCGGACTGGATCGAAGCCGTGTCCATCTGAATCAACCTTGGCTGGGTGTATTTGCGCCCCAAAGTAATGATCGACGCGGTATGTACTTGCGGTCCTTCGTGGATCTTGTAATCCACCTGCAGCCGATGCGGCTTGTCAGGCACCTTCTGGGCAGTTTCGCGGAAGGTCGCAGTCAGAT
Source organism: Candidatus Angelobacter sp. (assembly GCA_025462835.1). Lineage (GTDB taxonomy): Bacteria > Acidobacteriota > Terriglobia > Terriglobales > Acidobacteriaceae > JAICLA01. Next base: position 35,473 of record JAOAPH010000014.1, read on the forward strand.
AACCCAGTTCCAAGTAGCGCGCAATTATCTGGTTGCGGTCGTTGTCCGCAAGCTTCTGTGAGTAGGGTTTCCCGGGCGCAAGGTTGAGCCCCTTGGGGGCGAGCACCGATTCCGACAAACTGCTGCCTTCGATTCTTAGCGCCTCGACAATATCCTGCTCGCCTTCCTCAACCCGCAAAGTCGCAACGACGTTCTCTCCTCGGGTAGTGACTTCGGGAGTTATTTTTATGTCGCTGAACCCGGCCGCTTGATAAACAGCTTTCAAGTTGTTAAGGCTCTTTCGCAAGTCGCGGTCGCTGAATCTCCCGTGGGACAAGAAATGAGCTTCCTTCAGCGTCGTGTGAGCAAGCAACTCCTTCTCCGGAATATGCTGATTTCCGACGATGGACACCTCCGCCACCCGATGCCGCGGGCCCTTCGTGACCTGGTACAGGATCGTTTTGTCCGGTGAATGCTCTATTTCTTTGCTCTCGACCTTCACATCGAAATAGCCTTTTGCCTGGAAATGTGAAACCAGGTTTTGCCTGCCTTCCTGAATGATCTCCGGATTGATGCCAACTTGCTGGTACACGGGCAGTAGCTTCTTGCGGGTCCAACTCCAGAGGTGCGCGCCTTCAACTTGCACACGTACCACGGGCCCGGGTTGAACATTGAAAGTCACGTCAGCCAGGTTCGATTCCCGGTCGTACTTTGCTCCCACTAGTTGGACCTGTGCTGCCAGGTAGTCCTGCTTGGCCAATAGATTTTGCAGGTACTGTGAAGCATTCTGGAGGGTCTTGGCTTTGTAGGTCTTGTTAGTTCGGATCGCCGCGCCGCGCAAACGTGCCTTGAAAGAACGCAAGGCCGTCTGCAATTCTTCGGATTTTCCCGGTGGCGCGCCGGTAATATTTACGTTTCCGAACTTCGCGCGTTGATTCATGTTGATGTGGAACGTGACATTTGCCAGCCCGTGTTTCTCGTCGCTGTGCACCTCCGGTTTCACCTGTGACAGGAAATATCCTGCTCGCTTTAGGAATGTTTGCAGTCCTTCTTGCGCTCGTTGCACGTCTAATTCGTTGTATTCACCCCGGGGTGGATAGTTGGAAACCTGCAACAATCTGGAATAGGAAATTGGATTGGCTACACCAGGAAAATCGAAGATCCCAAAGTAAAGTGCGGGTTGCAGCACGAATAGGACGCGCACTCCGTCGGGGTCCGGCCACACCTCAAGCTGCACGTCATGAAATTTCCCCAGCCGCTTTAGCGCAGCGATCGACTCATCGACTTTAGCCTGAGAAAAGGTCTCGCCTTTTTTTTGTTTGAGAAGAGGAAGCAGCTCTGCCAGATTCACGTCGGGTCTGCCGGCGATTTCTACTGACGAGACCCTCTGCCCCTCATAACTCGGTAAAACTTGCGCCGTCTGCGGAGCCGTCCTGGGCGTTTGGCTGGGTTGTTGCGTCGGTGCGGTTTGGGCTCCGGCGCAGACGCTGATTGCCAGGTAAGCCACTATCGCGCCCGTAAACCGAAAGCATGTCGCCAATAAAACACTGCCCCCACTCTCGACCACGATGACTGTACCTTTTCCTTGATTGCTAGTCGGGCGTCACCATGTTCCGGTTCGGCTGCGTTCCCACGGGCTCACATCCGAGCTGAGCGAAACTCTGAGTCCCTATTCTGGAGATGCAGGCCAGAGGTGACTGTTTGTCCCAATGTCGATGCAGCTCTGGATTTAGCGCATCAACAACTCTGCAAGTGGCACTTTCCGCATCGCAGCGTTGCTCATTGTCGCAATCGCCGCCCGGTGCTAGACTGCCCGCCCATGAGAAAAATTGCTTTCACCTGTGCTGTCTTATTGTTGACCTGTATCTGCGTGGCCCAGAGCACAAGCCCTAACGTCATCCACTACAAGCTCGACGAAAAGAAGCTGAAGTACCTCTTCGCGACCTCCGAGCCGGTGTTGCACTTGAAGTCCGACGATGTCCTTGAGAGTAATACTGTGGATTGTTTTGGGAACGTTCTGCAGAAACCTGGCGACACCCTCGACATGGTGAAAGGCGACAATCCTCTAACAGGGCCATTTTTTATTGACGGCGCAGAGCCCGGCGATACTCTCGCCGTGAAGATCCTCGACCTGCAGGTGGATAGCAAACAGGGTGTCGGCACCATCGCGCAAGGATTCGGCGCAATCAACATCACCAACTACACTCCCATGATCAACGCGCCTATCGCCGAAAAGATCTGGTTTTACCCCATCGATAAAACGACAAACACGGCCACCTTCAAGGCGCTCGACTCGAAGTTCTCAGTGAAGATACCTCTGCATCCTTTTCTCGGCTGCATCGGCGTGGCGCCCGCGGGCGGTGAGGCGCGAAGCTCCATTGTCCCCGCCGAATTCGGCGGCAACATGGACTCACCCGAGGCCAGCGCAGGGAACACGGTTTACTTCCCCGTAAACTCTCCGGGCGCGCTGCTCTTCCTAGGCGATGGCCATGCGGCAATGGGTGATGGCGAGATCGGCGGAACAGCTATTGAGGTCCCCATGCGCGTGCGCGTCCAGGTACACCTGATCAAAGGACAGAAGATCGGCTGGCCTCGCTTCGAGAACGAGGAATACATCATGACGGTCGGTGCCTACCGCCCACTGGACGACGCATTGCGCATCGCCTACACCGAACTGGTTGGCTGGATGTACAAGGACTATGCCATCTCGGAGATGGACGCCTATGAACTGCTCTCAGAAGTGGGCGAGGTGCACCTGAACGAGATGGTCGATCCCAATTACGTGATCGTCGCAAAGATTAAGAAGAAATATCTTCCGCCCCATCGATAGGCTGGATTCGCAGCAGGGGCGCTGTTGTAAACTGATGAAAGCAGTTGTCTTTCAGCGTGGCCCCGTAGCTCAGATGGATAGAGCAGCAGTTTCCTAAAGTGGTACGAAACGTAATATCAAGTACTTACGCGGTGTGATTGGCTACGTTTGAATGCGCTTAGGAACAACCGGAAACACTTAGTGTGGGGTTGTTGTGGGGTTAAAAAGATCATGGTATGGCGTCGACAGGCTCAGTACTAACGCGGTAGCGGTCTGGAAGTTTTTTGTGGCTGTGGAATCCGACTGCAAAGTGTGCAGAAGCAAGTCATGGTTGTGAGCTTTGAACGATTGACTACGGCAAGGTGATTTGCCGCTCCGAACTTGAACCGGGGGTCAATCTGTTCGCTGTCCACGTCCTCCCGTCCGCGAACGTAACATCTTCTAGCGTGATTCGGATGTTCGCCTCACCCTCACACCTGTACAGGAAGGCGTTGTAACTCTCGTTCCACCCGCGAGAATCACCTTGCGGCAGGATTGCGTCCCTTTCGGCTCCTGTTCCAACAGAAATTGAGCCATGGTTCGTCTCGTCATCGAGGACAAACGAGTACGCAGTAAC
>JAOAPH010000123.1 GCA_025462835.1 Candidatus Angelobacter sp.
CGCCAATAGGCAACACCATCACTGCCTTCGGAGATACGCCGCGCGCGTTTCCGGCAAAGATGTGTCCCAGTTCATGCAGGAGAACAGCCAGAGTAATGATCCCGATCAAGGCCATGCCCTTGCCCGCACCCACTGCGGCAGAAGGATCAAGCAACGGGAAAAGGATGAACATCACGAGAAAGAGAAAACTCAGGTGCAGACGCAGCTCTACGCCAAACACTTTCCCCAGCGGGATTGACCACGATTTCATGACTGTCATTTATTAGATGAACACGCAAAGGCAGCCGATGCGTGACTTTCCTTACCATTGTATACAGAGCGGAAGCGAAGAGCGTTTTACAATGGCACAACGCCAATGAGAGTTATCGCCGGGAAGTTTCGCAGCCGTAAACTCAACGCCCCGCCGGGGATGGATACGCGTCCCACCAGCGACAGACTGCGGGAAACGCTGTTCAACGTAGTAGGCCCGCGGGTGCCGGATTCCGTCTGGCTCGATCTCTATGCCGGCACCGGTGCGGTGGGGATCGAGGCCATCAGCCGCGGGGCGCGGCAGGTCTATTTCGTGGAGTCAGGGAAGAAGGCGGCGCGGATGATCCGGGACAACTTGAAGTCGTTGGATATCGAAGATGGCTTTGAGGTGCTGGAGCGCGAAGCCGCGCAGGCCATCCGTTTGCTGGATTCGCAGGTGGTGCAATGCGACTTCTGCTTCATCGATCCGCCGTACGGATCGCACGGCGCTTATGAGCAGATTTTGGGGTTCGTCTCACAATCGCGCCTGATCAGTGCTGAGAGCATCGTTATCGCCGAGCATGACAAGCATTTCGATCCGGGATCCAGATTTGGCGCGCTGGAACGATACCGTGAATTGAAGCAGGGCGATGCGGTGTTGAGTTTTTATCGGCTGGGCGTCAGCGCCCCTGCGGTCACATAAGCAGCTCAGTCGCGCGACGCGCAATCGGATGCTGCATCACTTCCAATTCGTTCTTCACGATGTTCAATCCGTATACGCAGCGTTCGAACTCACGTGAAAGTTTGCCGAACAGCGGCGCGACCTTCGCGTATTCGAAGAAGTCGAACTTGGAAACGATGTAATAACTCTCTTTTCCCGCCTTGATGAAATCCACCATGTTCTCCAGGCGCTGCTTGCGCAGGCGATGATGGTTGATGCTCTCTGGAAACATGCCGGAGCAGAAGAGAGTGTAATCGCCAACGTGCTTGCGCACCTGGCGTTCGCGGTCGAAAGAGGGCGCGGGCCCGTAGATGGGGTCGGCTTCAAGAAGCATCTCGCCGACATCATCCAGAGAGCGTCCGGCCTCATTGCGGAGTTTGAATACTTCGTTCACTTCGCAGAATTCCGCCAGCAGGTTGGCGACATAGCCGGTTATTTCCGCGTCGCGAAGCCCGGCACTTTCAGAGTAATGCTTCGCCACCAAATCATTGAAGAACTCACGCAACGGATGCGTTTCCGGGACCATCAATCGATACACTCCTTCACAATGCCTGCGGCACCCGCTTGCATAACAGTCCGCAGAAGTGGTTAAAAAAGATCTGATTAATTTGAGGGCATTGTGAACGCAAATGGTTTACTGCTGCAATAGAAAAGTGAGTTCCTATGCAGATTCTTAGCAGTCAATGAGTGAGAGTGCGAAGCAACCGCGCACCTATTTCCCTAGCGCGTGCTGCAATGCGTGCCCGAGCGTGGGGAATTGAAATCCGAAATTCCGTTTCAACAAGACTTCCGGGACAACCCGCGCGCTGGCCAGCAAAGCTTCTTGAGCCATGCCGCCAGGCAAAAGTTTCAACGCGAATTCAGGGACGGGGATGATCGCGGGCCGGCCGAGCACACCGGCGAGAGTGCGCGTGAATTCGGCGTTTGTGACGGGATTCGGCGCGACGGCATTCACCGGGCCCGACAAATTGCTGTTGTCGATTGCGTTCCCGATCACCGCTACAAGATCTTCTAATGCGATCCAACTCATCCACTGCTTGCCGGAGCCGAGCCTGCCGCCGAGTCCGAAGCGGAACGCAGGCAGCATTGCTGTGAGCGCGCCGCCTTTGTTTGTGATCACAATGCCGATCCGCAGATGGACAACGCGGATACCCGCATCGCGCGCGGGCTGTGCCGCCGCTTCCCACTGAACGCAGGTTTCGGCGAGGAATCCGGTGCCGGGCGCGCTCGATTCCGTGAGAATGTCGTCGCCACGATTGCCATAGAATCCCACTGCTGAGGCGCAGACCAGCACGTCAGGACGGCGGTCACGCGGCAGTTCGGCGAGATAGCGCGAGAGATTTCGAGTGCCATCGACGCGGCTGGAGTAAATGCTCTTTTTCTTCGCGGAGGTCCAGATTCCGAATACAGGATCGCCTGCGAGGTGGACCATCGCGGAGAGGTTCTCTTCGGCGAGCCCGCGTTCGTCCTCTGGAAGCGGGTTGATCAGGTCCCATCGGATCTGCTGCGCAGAAGTTTGAGACGCAGACCTGCGGCGGACGACGCTGACGATCCGTCGTCCCTGCGCGGACAAGCTGGCAATCACAGTGGATCCCACCAAGCCGGAGGCGCCGGTGACCAGGACCGATTTTTCTTGCGCCGATGGCATAGGCGAGGATACCCGTTCCGCTCTTGCGTGACAGCTCCGCTCTTGCGTGACAGCAGAGAGTTTACAATGTCGGAATCATATGACGGCAACCACTGCGATCGAAAGGCATCACTCCGAGTTGGCCCGCGCCGCCGCAGCGGCAATGCAGAAGCATTACCAGGAGACGATCGACATCTCCTCTGACCTGCTTACCAGCGGCATCTATGAGGAGATGGCAGCGGCGGATGCCGGCCGCGCGCGACAGTCTCGTGCCGAGACCCGCCTTCTGCTGGCAACCGCGATGCACTACAATGACGCGCATTATGAAGACATCCTGCGCGTGCTCAACGCAGCGCTGGATGCGCCTCCGCAGATCCAGAAGGACGTTTATTTCACCATGGCTGTGCTTCATGTGTCGTTCGATCACGTGGAAGATGCGCGAGCGGCGATGGAGAAGGCCTTAGAACTGATGTCGCAGCTCCGCGATTCTCACGTGCTGAACCCCGAAGAGAAGAGTGCGCTGGCCGTGCAGGAGCAGGAAGCGCGGCAGTTCTTAAAAGAGCTTGCGACAACACCGGGCGGGACAAGCGTTCAGTAAACTTTGGCGGACAAGCCCGCCTATGCGCTCACCCGGCATACCGTAAGTGGGCACACTCTCAAACATCTGGCTGCAGCGTGGGAGGTGTGGTGTGTGGTGAATGCTCAGGATGCTGGAAACCCGGTGCTCTAATAAAGGAGAATAGTGCTAATCTTTGCCAAATGGGTATTCTGTTTGTTCTTATCTTCTGGGCAGGCTTTGGCGCAGTTGTTGCCATCGTTGGCGGCATTGTTGCAGGCCGGTTGGCTTCCCGCCTCACGCGGGGCACGGGCGAGTCTCGAAAGAGGCTTGTAGGCCAAGCTGCATTATTCCCCCTGTATTGCGTCTTGTGGGCCGCATTGGTCTTTATATTTCAGGCAACAATCAATGCAGTCTATTTTCATCGTGACATCGGGATCGGAGACAGTTCAAGATGCACATTTCCAAATGGTTACGCCCTCC
>JAOAPH010000127.1 GCA_025462835.1 Candidatus Angelobacter sp.
CGTTGCCGGGCAAGCTGATCCAATCGCTCAAGAAGATCGGCTCGAACAACCCTGTGTTCCTGCTCGACGAGATCGACAAGATGTCGATGGATTTTCGGGGCGACCCGGCGAGCGCGCTGCTCGAGGTGCTCGCGGATTTTCGCATTCATCTTTTCGTTGCGGGCATCGACTTCGACGCGGACGTTGGCTTCACGAAGCTGCGATGCAACTTTGTTCGCGTATTCGACGTGGCGTTCGGCAATAGGTATCAGCACAACCTGCACTGGCGACAGCCAAACTGGAAACGCTCCCGCGTAATGCTCGATCAGCACACCGAAGAAGCGCTCGATTGATCCGTACAGAGCCCGATGCACCATCAGCGGCTGTTTGCGCGTGCCGTCCTCCGCCACGTATTCCAGGCTAAAGCGGGCCGGCAGGTTGAAGTCGAACTGCACCGTCGAAAGCTGCCACAGGCGGCCGATGGCGTCCACCAGCTTGATATCAATTTTCGGGCCGTAGAACGCCCCTTCTCCGGGAATCGTTGTGTACTCAATCCCGAACCGTTTCAGAACGTTCTCCAGAGACGTCGTTGCCAGCTTCCACTGCTCTTCCGATCCCACAAAGCTCGCACCCTGCGCCGGGTCCCAAGTCGAAAGCTCAGTCACGAATTTATCGAATCCAAAATCGTGCAGCGTGTCCCGCGCGAACTCCAAACAATCGGCGACCTCGCTCTCAATCTGCTCGGGCGTGCAAAAAATATGTGCGTCATCTTGCGTGAATCCGCGCACCCGTAACAGCCCATGCATCACGCCGGAGCGCTCATAGCGATACACCGTGCCGAGCTCGCCCAGCCGCACCGGCAAATCACGATACGACTTCAGCGAGTCCTTATATATAAGAATGTGTCCGGGGCAATTCATCGGCTTCAGGCGATACTCAGCGTCGTCGAGCTCCATCACGTCAAACATGTTCTGCGAGTAATAGCCCTCGTGCCCCGAGGTCTGCCAAAGCTGCTTGCGCATCACATGCGGCGTGTACACCAGCGAATAGCCGCGCTTGATGTACTGGTCGCGCATCCAGTCTTCCATCTCTTTGCGGATGATGCCGCCCTTGGGGTGCCAGAAAATCAGCCCCGGCCCGGCCAGCTCCTGAATGGAAAACAGATCGAGCTGCTTGCCCAGCACGCGATGGTCGCGCTTCTTGGCCTCTTCGATCTGGTGCAGATAATTCTCGAGATCTTTCTTCGAGAAAAACGAGGTCCCGTAAATCCGCTGCAGTTGCGGGTTCTTCTCGTCGCCAAGCCAGTACGCGCCGGCAATATTCAGCAGCTTAAATGCCTTGATCTTTCCGGTCGAAGGAATGTGCGGCCCCCGGCAGAAGTCGAGGAACTTGCCGGTTTTGTAAATCGAAATCTTTTCATCGGGACGAGTGAACTGCTCAATGAAGTGGCACTTCATGAAGTCGCCTTCACTCTTGAAGCGCTGCAAGCCTTCATCCCGCGGCAAAAACTCGCGCGCGTACGGCAGGTTCTGCTGCACCAACTCCTGCATTTTCTTTTCGATTTTTTCCAGATCCTCGGGCGTGAACGGTGTCGGACGATAGAAGTCGTAAAAGAATCCACTCTCGGTGGCGGGACCGTGGCCGAGCTTGGTCTCCGGAAAAAGTTCGAGGACTGCTGCTGCGAGTAAGTGTGCGGACGAATGCCGATAAACTCCCAGCGCCTCAGGATCTTTCTCCGTGAGGATGCGCAGGTCGGTGTCTTTATCTAATGGCCGGGTCAGATCGATGAGGTCGCCGTCACTTGAGGAGTGTGGAGCGACGGCATGTGTGGGGCGGGCGCCCTCGCCCGCCTGGTTTTCATCTCCGGAGCCGTTGCGATGCAGAGGCTTTGCCTTGGCCGCTATTGCCGCATCCGCTAGCCGCGGGCTTATCGACTTGGCCACATCGAGCGCAGTCGCGCCCTTAGGCACTTCCTTCTCGCTCCCGTCGGGGAGCTTGATATGAATGTTTTCTGACATGGAAGGATTCAGTTTATGGGAGCGGGAAAGGAGGGTCAAACCTAGCGCGGGCAAAAGCTTGGAAGATGTTGGGGGTTCGAGGCCAAGTTGCAGTCGAGCATATAATCTTGGTTATGACCCAAGAAGCGCATGAACTATTGCAAAAGGCGCTTGCTCTGCCGGAGAAGGAACGAGCCGAACTAGCGGGCAACTTGATCTCTAGTTTGGACGGCACGGTTGATCAGGATGTGGATGCCGCATGGCAGCAAGAGGTCGTGCGTCGCCTGCATCAGGTTCAATCGGGCGAGGTAAACACTGTCGCTTGGGAAGAGGTTCAGCGCAAGGGACGTACGCTACTGCATGGCGAGTAAGCCGCTTCGGTTTCATACCCAGGCGGAACAAGAGTATCTGACATCCCTCACATGGTATAGAGAACGCAGCCGCATCGCAGCCGCATCGCAGCCGTCAACTTTGAAGCCGCCTTCGAGCAAGCGGTCGAAAGAATCAGAGAAGCTCCCCAGCGCTGGCCTATCTACTTCGGCGATTTCCGAAAATACATTCTCAGGCAATTTCCTTTCAGTATCGTCTACTGGGATTTCTCTTCTGAAATCGTGGTTCTTGGCATAGCTCACGCTCGGCGCAGGCCGGGGTACTGGATGGATCGGGTCTAGGCTATGCCCTGTCTCCCAACGAACGCGAGAAGTGGGGCACCCGGCTCCCATCCGGGAGTTGATGTGGATGTTTTCTGACATGGAAAGTTCAGTTTATGGGAGGGAGGAAAGGAGGGTCAAACAAGTGCTGGGGCGAGAACGCAATGGGCCTTCAGGAAGGTCCGCGAACGCCAGACATCCCACAATGCTAGACTTGGGAACCTTAGGCAATCAAATCTTTTTCCGTGAGTTTTAATGAATGGCACCTCGAGTTATGCGCGGTACATCAAAACGCCGGGCGGGCTCCAGATGGACGTTACCGGCGGCTGTTAAGTTCAGCCAGGCGTAGAAAAACTACCGACACAAGCAGGGCGGGTGATTTGAACTTGGAGACTGTCAGCGACACTGGTCGCATAGTGCGCTCCTCGCCTTTTCGCAGGCTTCAAAGCAAAGCACAGGTCTTCTCGATGGTGCGAAGCGGAGCCGTGCGCACTCGGTTGACGCACACGATGGAAGTCAGCAATTTACGGTGAAACGATGGGCTTCCGGACCACGATTCAGCACTTCGTCGCGGACAATCTCACAATTATTATTCTGTGCAATCGCGCTGACCTGAATCCGTCGGCTCTTGCGTTGCAGGTAGCGGATTTGTTTTTGGGGCGTTCCACCAAACTGTGAATCTTATGACAACGCTCTGCAGAACACCTGACTTGAGAGCAATCATTTGCTCTGCGCTGTTTGCCGCTAACTTGTACGCGCAGGCCGCGCCGAGTACACAGCACGCCTCGGGCGAAAAACAGCAGGTCCTATGGCAGAAACTCGAATCGTCAATCCGGGAGATTGACCATAATCTCGATGGCGTCATGGGTGTCGCCATAGAGGACCTCACAAGCGGACAGAAATTCTTTCTGCGCGAAGATGAAGTATTTCCTCAGGCCAGTTCGATTAAGATCGCCGTGCTAGCTGAGCTTTATCACCAGGCTCAACTGTCGGCTGAGGGTGCTACCGGTAAGGCTAAGCTGTCGGATCTGTACACCGTAAATGCCAGCGATTTGGTCCCAGATAGTGACATTATGGAGGGTCTTACCCCATCGATCACTCGGATCACGAACCGCGACCTCGCCACCATGATGGTCGCCGTCAGCGACAACTCGGCAACCAATGTACTCATCGACAGGATAGGCATGGAGAATGTCAATGGATTAATGGACAGCTTAGGCCTAACGCACACGCGCCTGCGGCGAAAGATGATGGACGTGAAGGCAGCCAGCGAAGGCAGGGAAAACGTCTCTACACCGCGAGAGATGATGACTTTGCTGGAACAGATCTATCGCGGCAAAGTCCTGAATAAAGAAATGACCAAAGACTTCTTGAAGATGCTCAGTACACATAAAGAGAGTTTCATACCACGTGACTTGCCGGATGGAGTACGGACCGCCAATAAACCTGGGGAACTGGAAGCCGTGCGGAATGATTGCGGAATCGTGTTTGCCCAGAATCGTCCGTACGTAATTTGCGTGATGACGACATATCTACGCAGTGAGCGTGACGGGGAAGATGCGATCGCTCGAATATCTTCTGCTGCTTATCGGATGTTCGATCGGCTTGGCCGGGCTTCCGAATATGGCCGTGTGGTTTCGCCGAATAACAGCAGTCCGCGGTGAGCTATTCACACGCACCGCAGACCGGCATGTGGCTGGTGGCCTCCGATTTATGGACATGGATATGAAATCGGTGGAGTCGGAGGTGTCCCCGGAAAATACGTGCCGGGTGTTCCCGGCGAGTTTCCTACAGCCGGAGTTCCGGGAATGTAAGTGGCAGGCGTTCCGGGTCTGCCGGGGACGTAACACGTGCCATGGTTCGCCGAAGCAGGCATAGGCGACGCCGGCGGACGCTTCGGGAAAGTCGCGACAGCTGCGGCTGCGGATTCCGTGTTCGTGGTTTGTGCCAGTGCCAGAGTCACCGGCAGCGGGAGTGCCATCTCTAGCGGCGAACCCTCTTGCACGTAAAAATGATGACTCCGCGCGAGGAGTACCAAGGCTACCGCACTGCCGACTGCTACCCCAACAATGCTCCCGATCGCTAAGCCTTTAGGTGTGCTGCTGCTGATGGTTGTTCCACCCAGAGTGGAACTCTGGGTTGTGTGTTGGGAGGCTCCAATCGCGGCGCCTATGCCAAGACCAGCGAGCGGCGCTGCGATAATGCCACTTTTGTAGCCGAGCCGGGATTATTCCAGGCAGTACCTTCATCGCTTTCCATATTCACCGGGCCACCGATGCTGGCGACATAACCGTTTGGAAATACCACTGAAACAGATCGCATCAGCAGTTCTCCCCGGCTGCCACGGCGCGCAAGCTTATCAACCTTGCCTTGCACGAACGTTCCAGCGGGTATGACTACTTGGTTGGAGACAATTACCGGGGACGTGGTCTGCGCAAAAATCTCGTCCCCGCGGTGGATGGTCTTACTATCGACCGGGTGGGTAAGCGCCATTGCGAGGTGCGTCCCAGCCGGAATCGTGATGGGAACTTCGACAGGCGCAGCATTTTGAGTCTGACGTTGCTGGTTCTGATCTTGCGGCGACTGCCCCTGAGTCTGCTCTTGCTGGGGTTGGACCTGAGGCGACGCTTCTGATCTTGGATTAAGATCCGGTCTGCTTGGGGACGAGTCCTGGGCAACACAGGAGACAGCCGCGATTAGCACTATTAAAAAAACAGCCTGAAGTTTTTCGCTGACTAGCTGAACAGAAGAGAAGAAGCCTGAACCACCACTGCATTTGGTCATGACGACCTCCTGCGGAAGCTCAGTAAGTGAGAGCCGTCGCTGGCGCGGGCGGG
>JAOAPH010000145.1 GCA_025462835.1 Candidatus Angelobacter sp.
GTGCGGAACATGTTGGGCACGTTCCCGCGCGATTGGAGGAACCAATCGTAGACTTCGGCGGTCTGCTCATCCACCTGCGATTTATCCAGCCGGGAGATTCGCATGACCGCCTCTGTTCTTGCGGGTGAGCGGCTGGCGCGCGCCGTTTTGCGCGTCGCCGGACGCGAGGGTGAAGCGGCCTGTCCGCGGGCCCCCCCGCTTAAGGTGTTCTACTTTGTATAGGAAGAGATCGCCGCGGCTTCGTCGTCTTTCACGTCAAAGACGGTGTACAGCTTCGTGATCTGGAGCAGGTCGTGGACCTTCTTGGTCAGGTTCAACAGCTTGAGCTCTCCGCCTTCTTTGCGGACAGCGGTGAAGGCACTGACCAGTTCTCCGATTCCGGAGCTGTCAATGTAAGTGACGTCGCCAAGGTTGAGAAGGATCTTCTTCTCACCCTTGCCGAGGATCTCGCGAATGGTGTCGCGCAAAACCACGCTGCCTTCGCCGAGAGTGATGCGACCGCTTAGATCCAATACTGTGATCCCGTCGACATTGCGTGTGCTGGATTTCAAACTCATCTTATTGCTCCTTCGCGTCCGTTTCCGAACTATGTACGTGTTTGACTAGTGTGATCTCAGTGCCGGGATGCAGGTCCCTGATGCGGACTTCATCCATGAATGATTTAATCAGGAAAATGCCCCGGCCAGATGTCTTTAATAGATTTTCTTCGGCCAGGGGATCGGGAACCTCTTCCTCGGAAAGCCCCTTGCCTTCGTCTGTAATGGTGATGGCCAGCGTGTTCGGACTGCTCTCATAGGCCACCATGATCTTTTTTGACGGATCGTAAGCATTGCCATGCAGCACGGCATTGACGGCCGCTTCGCGCACAGACATCGTGATCTTATGCAGGTCGTCTTCACTGAAGCCGACCTTGACCGCAAGCTGTTCGGCGGTTTGCTCCACTTTGTTCACGCTGTCCAATGTGGAATCCAGCGTGTAAGCAACCCTATTTGCCATTGTCACCATGTAGGGCGGTTCAGTTTGTGTTTCTTGCCGTAGAGCTTGCTTACTAAGTTCCTGACACGAAAGCTTTGTTAAAGGAAACAGTTTAGTGTGCCTATCGTGTGCGGAATTGTCAACGAAATGGCGAGATGCGTGCTTGGCGATGCGGAGACTAGTCCAGGTACTTAATGAAAACCACTTCATTTTGCGCTTCATTGTAGAGAAGCTCATCTACCAAAGACATGGTCATGAGTATCCCCAGGCCACCCGGACGCAGCCCCTTTTCTTCTCGCACCTTCATGTGTCCTATGGGATCGTCAGGAGGATTGCTCACTGCGGCGTGCTGAAGCCCTTCGAAGTTGAAACCCTTGCCCGGATCAGTGATGCGATAGAGCAGCATGCGTCGCGCGCGCAGATAAGAAATGCGCACTTGGCGGGTCGCGTCCAATTCGCCGCCCCACTCGATTGCATTCAATAGCAGCTCACGAAATGCCTGGCTGACTGATTCCCGCACATCTTCCGGGAGATCAGCTTTCAGCTTCATCATCATGCCGTGAATGCGATCAACGCTGCGGATCTCGCAAGGTACAAGCAATTCCACCCAGCCGGGACGTGCCGAGATCACTTCGATAGGCCTGGGAGCAGGCATGGACAGGGTATCGCGGATGAGATCCAGCATCTCCATTGCCTTAAAAGGTTTGCTCACGAATTGATGCGCTTGTTGTCGCGCGGCGTTGAGCAGGACTTCCGGCGTATCGTCTGCGCTCATCACGATAATAAATGGAGGCTCAGGGAGCGTTCTCACTTTCGCAAGTAACTCCAGGCCGTTCATCCGTGGCATCCAGACGTCGGTAATGAGCAGGTCGAATTTCTCTTTTTGGATCTTTTCCCAGCCATCGGCCCCATCGGATGCACTAGTGATGGCGACGTCATCCCCCTTGAGCAGGTCTTTAAGCAGAGTGACTACCGCGGCATCATCATCAACGATAAGGAGTTTTTTCATCTGCGCGCAATGCTACGTAGCGTCGCGAGCAGCGTCAAGCCGGGTGTTACCTAAGTTTTGTTGTCACTTAAGGTTTTGATGTCGAAGTTGATTGCGAGACTCCGCCTGCCGCCAATGAACTGCGATCGTGTAACCCGAGCGCGACATCGATCAGGTCCTGTCCCACCACTCGCGTTCGCGACGTGGCTTCCGAGAGCGGCACGGTGACGATATCGGTCCCGCGCAGCGCAACCATCTTCCCGAAGTCAGCGCGATGGACGGCATCGATAGCGCCGATGCCGTATCGCGTAGCCAGCATGCGATCGAAAGCTGTCGGCGATCCACCGCGTTGAATGTGGCCGAGGATGACAGCACGAGATTCGAAGCCTGTTCGACGCTCGATCTCACGAGCCAATAGGTTGCCGATGCCGCCGAGGCGAACGTGCCCGAAGTCGTCCTTTCCCACTCCGGAGACAACTTGCGAACCAGTTTCCACGCCGATGTTGTCCGGCGGTTGCACACCTTCTGCCACCACCACGATGCTGAAATAGCGTCCTCGGGCGTGGCGACGCTTGAGCGCCTCTGCAACTTCGTCCAGATTGAAAGACTTCTCGGGAATAAGAATCTCGTCCGCTCCGCCGGCAACGCCGCTGTAAATGGCAATCCATCCGGAATTACGTCCCATCACTTCAACCACGATCACGCGGTTGTGCGCCTCCGCAGTAGTGTGCAGGCGATCGATGGCTTCGGTGGCTATGTTGACTGCCGTATCGAAACCAAAACAGAAGTCGGTGCCGGTAAGGTCGTTGTCGATCGTCTTCGGCACGCCGATCACGTGAATGCCTTTTTCATTCAGCTTCACCGCCACGGAGAGCGTGTCATCGCCACCGATTGCGATTAACGCATCGATGTTGTGTCGCTTCAACGTTGCGATGCACGCTTCAATGCCGCCCGGTTTCTTCGCCGGATTGGTGCGCGATGTGCGCAGGATCGTGCCGCCCCGGGGCAGTATCCCGGCTATGGCATTCAGGTCCAGCGGCATGGTGAGGTTTTCGACAACACCGCGCCAGCCTTCGAGGAATCCCACGAACTCATCTTGATAATGGAAGATGCCTTTGCGCACAACCCCGCGGATAACTGCGTTCAGTCCGGGACAATCGCCACCACCGGTGAGAATGCCAACTTTCATCGGTACTCCTTTTAATTGATTATGAGAGCAAGGGGTAATCATAAACATGAGGAATCGAAGTCGGCAAACGATCAAATCGCGTTAGAAATAATTCCTCTCGGTTTCCAACTCTGAGGTACGATGTTCCGCATCTGCCGGAGAGCGCACGATGCCAGAAACAGAAGCTAGGAAATTCGCGACCTATGAAGAGTTTTTCGCCTTCTATGTGAAGCAGCACAGCAATCCCACGAACCGCTTGCTTCATGCCTTCGGCACGGGCTTGGGTTTTTCTATCATGGTAGGCGCGTTCGCATTGGGACATCGATGGTGGGCGCTGCTTTGGATCCCTATCGCCTATGGATTCGCCTGGACTGGGCACTTCCTCATCGAAGGCAACAAGCCCGCGACCTTCGGACATCCGTTATGGTCATTCATCAGCGACTTCCGCATGCTGGGACTGATGCTCACGGGAAAATTGCAGCCGTGGCTGGATCGGCAATAAGCAATCGGCAATAAGCGATCGGCAATAAGCAATCGCGAATAGTATTTCCGGCTCGCCTAAACTAATATCTGTTCTGCAAGGTTCGTCACTCCCACTTTCAGGATCCTCTCAGTGCTTCTCGAATTGCGGGTTGAAAATTACGCCGTTATCGACAACGTAGCGGTGGAATTTGCTCCCGGGCTCAATCTTCTTACCGGCGAAACCGGCGCCGGAAAATCCATCCTCATTGACGCACTCGCATTGCTTCTGGGCGACAAGGCTTCCACCGAGATGATTCGCCATGGCGCGGACAAAGCCGTGCTCTCGTGCTCCTTTGACATCGAAGAAGGAAGCGTTTCTAAACGAATTGCGAAGACGCTGGAAGAGAACGGAATTGACGGCTCCCACGAGGAGCAACTGATTTTGCGGCGTGAGATTTCAGCCAGCGGCAAAGGTCGCGTCTTCGTAAACAATCAGCCCGCCACGGTGGCAGTGCTGAAACAGCTTGCGCCTGATCTGGCTTCCATCCATGCGCAGAATGAAACCGTGATGGCCTTTGATCCCTCCGCGCGGCTCGCGCTATTGGACAGCTACGCGGGAATAGAAGGTGAGTCCATTGCCGCTGGATTCACCAAGTGGCGTGCGATTCGCAATCGCATCAGTGAGTTGGAACGCGACGAGCAGGACCGCCTGCGCCTGGTCGATCTCTGGAGCTTTCAAAAAAAGGAGATTGAAGCCGCTCGCCTCCAGCCGAATGAAGACGAGAAGCTGGAAACCGAAAAGCGCGTTCTTGCGAACTCGGAGAAGCTCTTCGCCGCAGCGATGGGAGCGTACGAAACGCTCTACGATGGCGCAGTCTCGGCAACGTCGTTGTTACGCAATGCAGAGAAGCTCGTCGAGGAGCTCGCCCGCTACGATTCCAAATTTCAGGAGAGCGTGGGGCTGCTGGTTTCTGCACGTGCGAACATCGAAGATATCGGCTCCACTCTGCGGGATTACGCCGAGGGAATAAACGCTTCTCCAGAGCGGCTGGCAGAGGTCGAAGACCGGTTGGCGCTCTTGGACAAGCTGAAGCGCAAGTACGGACAATCCATCGCCGACGTGATTACATTCGGCGAGCAGGCCACACAAAAGCTGAACGAGATTGAAAACCGCGACGAGCTGTTGAAACAACTGAACAAAGAGCTTGCAGCGGCGCAATCGGAGTACCTCGCGCAATCGCGGGCAGCCTCGAAGAAGCGGTTCGAAGCCGCGAAAAAATTAGAGAAGCTGGTCGAGGTCGAGATCAACGATTTGGCCATGAAGGCGCGCTTCAAGGTGGAGATCACCGGGTCAGACGACGAATCGAACTGGACCGCATCAGGATTCGACACCGTCTCTTATCTCATCGCAACCAACGTCGGCGAGCCGCAGAAGCCAATAGAACAGATCGCCTCCGGTGGGGAACTCTCGCGGGTGATGCTGGCGCTCAAGACCAGCGTCGAGGAAGGCAAGACCTCGCCGGCAACGAATGGCAAAGGTTCGAAAACAAAACAGAAGCACCAGCGCACCTTAGTCTTCGACGAGATCGATACCGGCATCGGCGGACGAGCGGCGGAAGCAGTAGGAAAGAAGTTGAAGACACTGGCACGCAACAATCAAGTCCTGTGCATCACGCACTTGCCGCAGATCGCTTCCTTCGCCGATCAGCATTTCGTGATTGAGAAGAAGGAAACGGGCGGCAGGGTTAAGACAAATATCCGTCCCCTTAATCAGGCCGAGCGCACCGAAGAGATCGCCCGAATGTTAAGTGGGGCAAAGCTAACAGACACATCGCTGAAACATGCGGAGCAGATGCTGAAGGCCAATGCCTAAAAACGAGCGAGCTGATCACGGCAAAACGAAGGCACTACTCGAGTGAAGTCGCTCCAGGCACTGAGGAACAATCAACATGACTCTTCGACTTGTCAGAATATTGGTACCGCTTCTGTTGTTCTCAATTGCGGAGACGATCTCAGGAGCGTCTAAGCCATCCTTACCAGCAAATGGAGTTGTTCCGAATGAAAGAACAGCGGTGAGAATCGCAGAAGCAGCTTTTGAACCTGTCTTTGGAACAGAAGAGGTCGCTAGATACATTCCATACCATGCTCAGCTAAAAGAGGAGGTCTGGACCATATACGGCACGCTTAAGCCGGGTTCGCGAGGAGGCACGCCTATGATGACTATCAGAAAGCAGGACGCCAAGGTACTTGAGATTTGGTTTTCGCAATAACGTCCGCTCAGTTTGTGGCGCTTCTCTAGCGCGGTTAATCCTGCTTTCAAAATGCCATGTTCCTACAACCCCATTCACCCGCCTAATTTCGCCATTTACTGCCCAATTTCCACCCTCGGCTAATCCCCATCGAATTACCCTCCAAAATCCCATATACTGTTGAGACTAAAGCTCATGAGCAAAAACGGTAAAAAACTCCTCCTGCTCAAACCCCGCGGCTTTTGCGCTGGCGTGGTTCGTGCCATTGATATCGTCCGGATTGCGCTGGAAACCTTCGGTGCACCAATTTATGTGCGTCGAGAGATCGTCCACAACCGCTATGTCGTCGACGACCTGACAAGCAAGGGCGCAATCTTTGTGAATGAGATTGACGAAGTTCCTGAGGGCGCTCGCGTCATTTATAGCGCCCATGGTGTCGCTCCGGAGGTTCGTACCAATAGCAAGAGTCGGAAGCTGCGCGTCATCGACGCCACTTGTCCGCTGGTCACAAAGGTTCACGTGGAGGCGGTAAAGTTTGCCAAGCAGGGCTACTCGCTTCTGCTGATCGGCCACCGTGACCACGAGGAAGTGGTCGGCACATTGGGCGAAGCTCCCACCGTGACGCAGATTGTCGGCAGCCCGGAAGAGGTCGAGCACATCACCGTTCCTGATCCCGACAAGGTCGCGTACATCACGCAGACCACTCTCAGCTTGGATGAAGCGGGACAGATCATCTCCGCGCTCAAAAAGAAGTTCCCCAATATCCACGAGCCTGCCGCGCAGGACATCTGCTACGCCACGGAGAATCGCCAAGTTGCCGTGAAGCAGGTTGCAGGAGACACAGACCTGCTGCTGGTAGTGGGATCAGAAAACAGTTCAAACTCCAATCGCCTGGTAGAAGTCGCCCGAAATCTGGGACGCGCTTCCCATCTGATCGACTGCTTTGACGACATCAAGCACGAGTGGCTCGCGGGAGTGCAGACCGTGTCGCTTACCGCCGGTGCCTCCGCGCCCGAAGTGTTGGTGAAAGAAGTAGTGGAATTTCTGGCCAATGAAGGTTTCACTGACGTGGAAGAGATCGAAGTGATGCCGGAAAACGTGCGCTTCGGATTGCCAGCTGAGATCGTGCAGGCGATTGCTGCTGCGCCCGCGGTTAGGAATTAGCAGGGATGAAAAGCAATATCTCAGGAGATGATGCGAAGAACTCTGCTGTCGTAAGCAACTCTGCTGACGCTGGCGATCTGATGTTCTTCGGCAAGGTCGGTAATGCGATCTCCCGTGTGACTACGGCCATCGCCGCTGCGCGCGATCATCTCTTCTCCATCCGCCACGAAGACGGCTACTGGTGTGGAGAACTTGAAGCCGACACCACGCTCGAATCCGATTACATCCTGCTGCACGCGTTGCTCGGAACCTCCGACGATGTCCGCAACGCGAAGTGTGCGCGCGAGATCATGCGCCATCAGAATGAAGATGGCGGCTGGCCGATTTTCCATGGCGGCCCGTCAAACATCAGCGCCACGGTTAAAGCCTACTTCGGACTGAAACTGGCCGGGTACAAGGCCGATCATCCTGTGCTGGCGCGCGCCCGCGAGCGCATCCTTGCCATGGGCGGCGTCACTGAAGTCAATACCTTCACCAAGATATATCTCTGCTTCTTCGGCCAGTATGACTACGACGCCGTTCCCGCGGTTCCGCCGGAGATGATCCTGTTTCCGAATTGGTTCTGGTTCAACATCTACGAGATATCCTCGTGGTCGCGCGCCATCCTGGTTCCGCTTTCCATCGCTTACGCGAAGAAGCCCTTCAAGAAGATTCCCGACGACATGGGTGTGAGCGAGTTGTATGTAGGCGGACGCGAGAACGCCGATCTGCACCTGAAATGGTCGAAGAAGAAGATCAGTTGGCGAAATTTTTTTCTGGTCATGAACCACATGACGCACTGGTTTGAGCGCGTTCATGTGCGTCCGCTACGCTCCATCGCAATCAGGAAAGCGGAAAAATGGATGCTCGAGCGCATGGAGATGAGTGACGGCCTCGGAGCTATCTATCCCGCCGTTATGAACTCCATCATCGCGCTGCGCTGCTTGGGCTATTCGCTCGACGATCCGCAAGTGATTCGCGCCATGGATGAATTTGAGAAATTAGGGATTGAAGAGGGCGACCTCTTCCGCATGCAGCCTTGCTTGTCGCCGGTGTGGGACACGGCCTATGCGCTCTTCGCGCTGGGCGAAGCCGGAGTGCCTGCTGACGATCCGCGCATGGTTGCTCCTGCCGAGTGGATGCTGAAAAAGCAGGTCACGCACAAAGGCGATTGGGCGGTGAAGGTCAAGAACGTTGCCCCCGCGGGTTGGTATTTCGAATTCAACAATGAGTTCTATCCCGACGTCGATGACAGCGCCATGGTCATGCTCGCGCTGAACAAAGTCACCACCCCGGACGAAGGCTACCAGCACAAGTCGGTGAAACGCGCCATCGATTGGGTTCTGGCGATGCAATGCAAGGACGGCGGCTGGGCGTCGTTCGATAAAGACAATGACAAGATGGTCTTCCAGTACGTCCCATTCGCGGACCACAACGCCATGCTCGATCCCGCAACCGTGGACATCACCGGACGCGTCCTCGAGATGCTCGCCACCTACGGCCTCACGCAAAAGGATCCCGCAGTAAGACGCGCGCTCTCGTTCATTCGAAAGTCGCAGGAGTCTGACGGCTCGTGGTTCGGACGCTGGGGCGTAAACTACATTTACGGCACCATGCAAGTCCTGCGTGGTCTGGACGCGGTGGGTGTGGACAAGAACGAGCCCATGGTGCAGCAGGCTGCGGAATGGCTGCGCATGGTGCAGAACGCCGATGATGGCTGGGGCGAGACCTGCGGGTCGTACGACGATCCAAACACAAAGGGAGTCGGCCCAAGCACGCCTTCGCAGACTGCGTGGGCTGTATTAGGTTTGTTGGCTGCCGGCGACACGCGCAGCGAATCCGTGCAGCGCGGCGTCTCATATCTATTGCGTACGCAGAAGAAGCCAGGAACGAACAATGCCGGCGGATGGGACGAACCTCAGTACACGGGAACAGGGTTCCCACGGGTTTTCTATCTCTCGTATCACATGTATCGCGTCTATTTCCCGCTGATGGCGCTGACGGCTTACTCGCGCGCGTTCCATGATGTTGAAGACGCAGTTCTGGTAGGAAAGGTCTAACCATGTTCGTACGATGGGTCGTTTTCGTTCTGCTGGCAGCCGTAGCGGCTTCGGCGCAGGCGCCTGCTCCCAGCCAAAAGCCTGCACAGGAGATGAAGAAGCTCGACTTCCTGGTAGGAAGCTGGGAAGGCGAAGGCTGGATGGACATCAACGGTCAAAGGTCATCCTTCACAAGCAACGAGAAGGTTCAGAGCAAGTTGGACGGCACGATCTTAACTATCGAAGGCCTGCACAAGTCGAAGACGACTGGCAAAGAAGAGCCACGGATAGTTCACAATGCCCTGGCCGTGATCTCCTATGACGAGCCTGCCAACGGATATCGTTTCAGCAGCTATCTCGCCGACGGCCGTGCAGGCGTTTACAAAGGCAGCGTACAAGATGGCACATTCATCTGGTTGCTGGAGATTCCGCGCGGCAAAATGCAATACAAGATCCAGCTGAACGAAAAAGGCGAGTGGTCTGAAATCGGCGAATATTCTCCAGACGGCACGACCTGGAGAAATATATTTGAGATGACTTTGCATAAAGTAAAAAGCGCGGCATAGTGGCAAGTTAAGTTAATCAAGGAGAACGAATGGCAGTACCAGTTTCACAAATGTGGACGGTAGCAAGTTACGTGCTTCGCCAGAAACTTGCGGGGCGCGAGCGCTATCCGCTGGTATTGATGCTGGAACCGCTCTTCCGCTGCAATCTTGCCTGCGCCGGATGCGGCAAGATCCAGTATCCCGCGCACATCCTCAAGAAAGACCTCTCTCCCGAGCAATGCTTCAAAGCCGTGGACGAATGCGGCGCGCCGATGGTCAGCATCCCTGGCGGCGAACCGCTGATGCATCCGGAGATTGCGGAGATCGTCGAAGGACTCGTCGCGCGCAAGAAATATATTTACCTCTGCACCAACGCGCTGCTATTGAAAGAAAAGATCCATCTGTTCAAGCCCAGCAAGTACCTGACCTTCTCCGTCCACATGGACGGCCAGAAAGAGCACCACGACTTTTCGGTCTGCCGAGAAGGCGGATATGAGATTGCCGTGGAAGGCATCAAGGCAGCGCTGGCTCGCGGATTCCGCGTTACCACCAACACCACGCTGTTTGACGGCGCAGACCCTAACAGTGTCCGCGCTTTTTTTGACGAGATGATGGAAGTGGGCGTCGAAAGCATGATGCTTTCACCCGGATATTCCTACGATAAGGCACCCGACCAGCAGCATTTTCTTGGACGCGCACGCACCCGCCGCTTGTTCCGCGCAATATTTTCCAACCGTAAAAAGAGCTGGCGGTTTAATCAGTCGCCCCTCTTCGTGGAATTCCTGATGGGCAAACGACATTATTCCTGCACCCCCTGGGGCATGCCCACGTTCAATATTTTCGGATGGCAGAAGCCTTGCTACCTGCTCCAGGACGGTTACGCTGACACCTATAAAGAACTGATGGAGACCACCGTCTGGAACGATTACGGGACCGAGTCCGGAAATCCGCAGTGCGCCAATTGCATGGTCCATTGCGGCTACGAACCTTCAGCCGTCAATGACACCTTCAGCTCGATCCGCGGATTCATGGACACCGTTCGCGCAACTCTGTTCAGTGAGTACAAGGATCCGGGCGCGCTGGAGCTGTTGGATGATGAGACCCGCCCGGTGCATTCCTATAATCCACTGGTGCAGATCAAATCGGAAGCCACTCAAATGGAGGAGACCAACGCATGAGCGCTCCTACACATGAAATCTCCGACGCGAATTTGAACAAAGCCACGAATCCTGACGCTCTCGAAGTTGCGCCGGGAACCGTCCATGAAAAGCTCGAGGGCTGGGTCCCAGAGCTGGCTTCAGAGGACGAGATTCGCGCAGCCTTCGAAAAGGCTTTCGACTTCCGCGGTGACGTCACCATCACCCGCAAGGATGGCACCAAAGTTGAGGGATACATCTTCGACCGCCGCACGGGTGCAACCCTGTCGGATTCGGTCGTGCGATTGTTTCCCAAGGATTCTGACACGAAGATTTCGATTCCATACTCGAATATCGCCGCTCTGGTCTTCAGTGGACGCGACACCGCTGCGGGAAAGAGCTATGAAGCCTGGGTCAAGAAATATTGGGAGAAACGCGCAGCCGGCGAAAAGAACATTGGCATTGCTCCCGAGGCCCTGGAATAGCACGCAGGGTGACGCTTTGTTTGAAAGGCGAAGGCGCCATTCGTGGCGTCTTTAATTTTTTGGAACGGCAGTTCAAAAGAACCGACAGTACACACGCTGTCACTAAATGCTAAGAGCTAAAGCTAAATGCTAGCTTTCGTCACAGGCGCAACCGGATTTGTAGGCTCACACGTCGCCAGGCAGTTGGCCGCGCGCGGCGCGGATTTGCGTCTGCTTGTTCGGCCGACCAGCCGCAAGGAAAACATCGCGACTCTCAAAGCCGATCATGTCACCGGCGATCTTCGCGATCCAGCTTCATTAAAACGAGCGATGGAAGGTTGCGAGTTCGTCTTCCATGTCGCCGCCGATTACCGTTTGTGGACTCCCGATCCTCAAGGCAAAGAGATGTACGCCGCGAACGTCGAAGGCACGAAGGCGATCATCGAAGCAGCACAGCAGGCGGGAGTGCGGCGCGTGGTCTATTGCAGCAGTGTCGCCACCATGGGATTTGCGACTTCTAACGGAAGACCCGTAACCGAAGACGATCCGGTCACTATCGCCGAGATGATCGGGCATTACAAGCGATCGAAATTCATGGCCGAGCAGATCGCGCTCGAAGCAGGGAAGAACGGAGCGAACGTTGTCATCGTGAATCCGACGACGCCTATAGGCGAGCAGGACATCAAGCCAACGCCCACCGGCCGCATCATCTTGGATTTCTTGAAAGGGAATTTTCCCGCCTACGTGGATACCGGACTGAACCTCGCAGACGTGACCGAGGTCGCCAACGGACACATAGCCGCGATGGAACGCGCCGTTCCCGGACAACGATACATTCTCGGCGGGCAGGATCTTACACTGAAACAAATTCTCGACAAGTTGGCTGCGATGACAGGATTACCTTCGCCCACAATGAAAGTGCCGCACGCCGTGGCGTTAGGCTTCGCGGTCTTCGACGAAATCATCACCGGACGCATTCGCGGCAAAGAACCGCGGGCGACCATCGACGCCGTGCGCATGGGACGCAAGAAGATGTTTGCCTCATCGGCAAAAGCAGAACGCGAGTTAGGATACAAAGTCGTCCCGGTGGACGACGCGCTGAAGCGCGCGGTCGAATGGTTCAGGGCCAATGGATATGTAAGCTAGGTAGAGTGCTGGGTGCCCCACGTTCGCGGAGCT
Source organism: Candidatus Angelobacter sp. (assembly GCA_025462835.1). Classification (GTDB taxonomy): domain Bacteria; phylum Acidobacteriota; class Terriglobia; order Terriglobales; family Acidobacteriaceae; genus JAICLA01. Next base: position 12,349 of record JAOAPH010000145.1, read on the forward strand.
AACGTGGGGTTTTTGGAGTGGCCCCGAATGAAGACGCGGCTGTGCCGCACATAAGAGTCTCCGCTTTGACAGGGCACGGATTCAGCCGCGCCGCAAGCGCGCCCGTTCTGAAAGCGCACGGCTATCGACGTGCCGCAAGCTGGAGCCCAGCCCCGCAGGGGCGTCCGATAGTAGCCCGGCACGTTAGTGCCGGGTATGCTGAAACGAGAACGTAAGTCCCGCAGGGACGACTGAATGTTTTGACAGGGCACGGCTTCAGCCGTGCCGCAAGTTGAATGCTTTGAGAGGGCACGACTTTAGTCGTGCCGCAAGCGATAAAAAAACGGGGGGCTTTAGCCCCTGAGGTTCAGCTAAGAGCTAAATGCCAAAAGCTACAACCAAACTCGCCATCATCGCCGCGCTCGAGCGCGAGATCGCGCCGTTAATCAGGGGATGGAAAACCACCTCCGTTGACTCGCAACGCCGCACAATAAAAATATTTGAATGCGACGGCGTGATTGTCGCCTGCGGCGGCATTGGCGGCATCTCCGCCCGAATTGCTACCGATGCGGTTTGGCGATTCACCAACGGCGCCATCGAAATGTTTATCTCCGCCGGATTCGCAGGGGCGTTGGTTCCGGAATTGAAAGTCGGCGACATTTTCGAGCCAGCCATTATCATCGGAGACTCAGACAACAACACCATCGAAACCGCAGCGGGTAAAGGCAAATTGGTCAGTGCCGGTGCCATTGCCGGCGTGGAGCATAAGCGGATCTTCGCCGGCAACTACCAGGCGCAGGCGGTCGATATGGAAGCCTTTGCCGTGGCCGATGTTGCTCGTGTTTACAATGTTCCTTGCATTGCAATCAAAGTGATTTCCGACGAATACGATTTCCCTATGCCGCCAATGGGCAGATTTGTCGCCGACTCCGGCGAGTTCAGGACTGCTGGTTTCATCGGTTACACGCTCGTGCGGCCTTGGCTATGGCCGACGGTGATTAAGTTGGGATCAAACAGCGCGCTTGCCACGGAGCGGCTTTGCGCTGCATTGAAGAAAAGGGTCGAGCAAAACCCAAAAGTAAACGTCGAAGGATTCGAGGCGAATGTCAGTCGCAACTGAAATTAAAGACACAAGCAATTCGGACGTCGTTACTGTACCGGGCACCATGCTGGCGGCGGTCTATCGCGGCGTCAATGATGTCCGTGTAGAGACAGTTCCAGTGCCGGAGATCGGCGCCGGCGAGCTGCTGGTGAAGATTGACACCTGCGGTATCTGCGGCACAGACCTCAAGAAGATTGCAACCGGGTCGCATTCTGCTCCGCGAATCTTCGGACACGAAATGTCCGGCACTGTGGCGAAAGTTGGGACCGGAGTAGAGGGATTCAAAGTCGGCGACCGCGTGATGGTCTTCCATCACATTCCCTGCGGAGAATGTTATTACTGCCGGTTCAAGGTATATGCGCAGTGTGCGGTCTACAAGAAGGTGGGGGCCACGGCTGGATTCGACCCCTCAGGAGGCGGATTTGCCGAATATATCCGGGTAATGGACTGGGTCGTCCGGAAAGGGGTCGTCAAGATCCCTGCGAATGTGAGCTTCGAACAAGCCTCGTTCATCGAGCCGGTGAATACCTGCCTGAAGGGCATTCAGAGCCTGCGCCTGCAGCCTAGGGAAACCGTATTAATCATGGGACAAGGGCCCATAGGCATCATTTTGGCGGTTCTGGCCTCGCGCGCAGGTGCCCGAGTGATATCTTCCGATTTGTACTCGCAGAGGCTTACAATAGCTACAACCTTCGGCATTTCAGAAGTCATTGATGCTGCCAGCAGCGATGTAGTCAGCCGCACGAAAGAGCTGACCGAGGGCCGCGGTGCAGATGCAGTCGTGGTTGCTGTTGGGGGCAATGCCTTAATCCGTCCGGCGATGGACGCAGCGCGGCCGGGCGGCAGGGTAATGCTTTTTGCCCAGACCGTGCGCAGCGAAGCTGCAATTGATCCTGCGGCGATATGCGTCGACGAGAAAACACTGATGGGCTCGTATAGCGCCTCAGTGGATATACAGAACGAAACAGTAGATTTTGTGTTTAACGGTGGGGTGGACCTTAGCCAGCTGATCTCCCACCGGTTTTCTTTGAAGGATGCGGTTAGTGCCATTCAGTTGGCGGCAAACCCGCAGCCGGATTCAATGAAGATCGTGATTCACGGGTGAGCGCGGAGTGAGCGCCGCACAGCGCGAAGATAGCGCGAGGGCGAAGCTGCAGAGCCCTTGAATAGAGGGTGAGCGCGGAGTGAGCGCCGCACAGCGCGAACATAGCGCGAGGGCGCAGCAGCGAAGCTGCAGAGCCCTTGAATAAAAAGCAAAGCAGTAAGTACTTGGAAGGAAGCTGATCGTGAACGGAAAAATGACGGCCGCGGTCCTCTATGGCAAGGAGGACGTGAAGATTGAGAAGGTCCCGATTCCCCGTGTAGGCGATGGGGAAGTCTTGGTGAAAGTGGAAGTTGCACTCACTGATGGCACTGACCTCAAAGTCTTTCAGCGCGGTTACCACGCACGCATGATCATCCCTCCGGCCTTGTTCGGACACGAACTAGCGGGGATTGTTGAAGAAGTCGGGCCGAACGTAAAGAAATTCAAGCGCGGGATGCGCGTGGTGGCGTTGAACTCCGCTCCTTGCGGAAAGTGTTTCTACTGCAGCAAGCACCAGGAAAACCTGTGCGAAGACTTGCTATTCAACAACGGCGCATACGCCGAGTACATTCGCATTCCCCGGCGCATCGTAGAATCCAACATGCTTGAGATTCCTGCCGGAGTAAGTTTTGAAGCGGCAGCAATGACGGAACCCTTGGCCTGCGTCCTGCGCGGTCTGCACGAGACCGGCGCGGAAGTCGGTGACACTATTGCCGTGATCGGCGGCGGACCTATCGGACTTTCATTCATACAAGTCGCGCGGCTCAGCGGATGCAACGTCATCGCCGTAGTGAAGCGTGATGAACAGGTGGAAGCGGCAGTTAAGTTTGGGGCGCACGACGTCGTTCAGATCACCAATGTTGACGATCCCATCCAAAAAGTAAAGATGCTTACGCCTGACTATCGCGGCCCGGATGTTGTGATTGAGGCCGTGGGCCGTCCGCAAGGATGGCAGTGGGCGGTAGATATGGTTCGCAAGGGCGGCACCGTGAATTTCTTTGGAGGATGCGCGACGGGGACGAAGGTCGAACTCGACACCAACCTCCTGCACTACTCGGAGATCACTCTGAAGGCCACTTTCCACCACACGCCGGAGACGGTGCGCAAGGCATTCAAGCTGATCACGGAAAAGAAGATCAAGAGCACGGACTACATCACCGGTGAGGAGCCGTTGTCGCGATTGCAATATGTTCTGCACAGCATGTTGAACCGCAGTGGCGATATCAAGACTGCCATCATTCCCGGTCATTAGAGCTTTTCTTTAGCTTGGGCGGTGCGCCGTCCTGCTCGCTAGGGCGGGTGCTGAAGAGGGGCACGGCTTCTGTTCTTAAGCCTACCTGGAGCAAGTCAGAGGTGCCTCTAGATTTTGGCTTTGAGAGGGCATGGCTTAAGCCATGCCGCAAGCTGCGTACGATTCTGGGCGGGAGCAAAGTCAGAAGCGCCCCTGGATTTTGGCTTTGAGAGGGCATGGCTTTAGCCATGCCGCAAGCTGGATACGATTCTGGGCTTTAGCCCCTGAGGTGCAGGCGATTTGTTCATTCGGTATTTATGAACGCTCTAGAACAGAATGATCACTCAGTAAGAACGTTGACCGAAAAGAACCGATCCAGCCTCAGTATGCAATCAGCCTCCAATCTAAAACACACGACCCCTTCGATAGCTTCCGACGACGGCTGGAACGCATTGCCTCGCGAATACCGCATTCCTGCACAGGCGCCGAGCCTCGCTGAATCCTTCGCATACTGCGAGCGGCTGGCCAAGAGCCACTACGAAAATTTCTCCGTGGCCACATGGTTTCTGCCGAGACACCTAAAACAGCATTTCTACAACGTGTATTCGTACTGCCGTATCTCCGATGATCTTGGCGACGAAGTTGGCAATGCCCAGCAATCACTGATCCTGCTGGATCAATGGGAGACGGAACTGAATGCCTGCTATTCCGGTTCGCCGCGACACCCGGTATCCGTGGCGCTGAGCGAGACTGTCCGCCAGTTCGACATTCCCAAGCAGACCTTTGCTGACCTGCTGACTGCATTTCGTCGCGACCAGACCACCACCCGGTTTCCAACTTTCGATGACGTGCTGGACTATTGTCATTATTCGGCAGATCCCGTCGGACATCTCGTCTTGTATCTCGGCGGGTATCGCGATGCAGAGCGGCAACAGCTTTCCGATTACACCTGCACCGCATTGCAATTGGCCAATTTCTGGCAGGACGTAAACGTCGATTACGAGAAGGGCCGCATTTACATTCCGCTTGAAGACCTCCAACGCTTTGGCGTTTCAGAAAATGACATCGCAGAGCGACGTGCCACTCCAGAATTCATTTCGCTGATGAAGTTCGAGGTGGAGCGTGCGCGCGAATGGTTTGCGCGCGGCCTGCCATTGATCGAGAAGGTCGCGCCGGAACTCGCGTTGGACATCGAACTCTTCAGCAGCGGTGGCCAGGAGATTTTGAATGCCATCGAGAAGCAGGGCTTTGATGTGTTGCGCTCACGCCCTGTGATCTCAAAACCAAGAAAACTATCGCTGGTCCTGCGCGCTGCGTTGAGGAAAGGGAAGCTGCTATGAACCGCCGGCAGCTTTCCATGGCGTATGTTGTTTGTCGCGGTGTCGCCCGCTCGCAGGCAAAAAATTTCTACTACGCTTTCTTGGCGCTGCCTCGACATAAGCGCAATTCGTTGTGCGCAGTCTATGCTTATATGCGGCACGCCGATGACATCTCTGACGCGCCGGGATTGTCATTGGACCAGCGACGCGCCCAACTTCAGGCTTGGTCAGATTCGTTGCGACATGCCGTCGAAGGCGAGCCGGGCGACGACCCCGTGATCATGGCCCTCGCCGACACGCAATCGCGTTTCAAGATTCCGCTTGAACTTTTCGAACAACTTATTGCCGGGACCGCAATGGACTTGCAGTTCGCCGCCGCGGCTCAATCTGAAAGCGCGGGCGCGCCAGTCGTGCCGTATCGCACATTCGACGAGCTCTACCACTACTGCTACCACGTAGCGTCCGTGGTGGGACTGGTCTGCATCCACATCTTTGGATACAAAGACCCAGCGGCGGAATCGCTCGCCGAGCAGACCGGCGTGGCCTTTCAGCTCACAAACATTATTCGCGACGTGAAGGAAGATGCGGCAATGGGCCGCGTCTATATTCCGGAAGAGGACTTCGCCCGATTTCAGCGCACTCCCGCCGAACTTACCTCTGCGAATTTCAAGAACGGCTTTTCGCCTGCCACATTCGTCCCGCTTCTGGAATTCGAAGCGCAGCGCGCACGAGAGTTCTATCAAGCCGCTGAGAAATTACTTCCGCTGATCGAGGACGACAGTCGTCCCTGCTTGTGGGCGCTGGTCGAGATCTATCGCCGATTGCTCGACAAGATCGCCGCGCGCAATTACAACGTCTTCCAGGAAAAAGTGCGGCTCACGGTCCCGGAAAAACTCAGCGTGCTCTCACAAGGACTTCTCAAGGTGATCTTCTGACGCCTATGAACCAGAAAATCGCACGAGAAGATCGGGCCAAACATACAGTCACCGTGGTTGGTGCGGGACTAGCAGGTCTCTCCGCCGGATGCGCCCTCGCCGACGCTGGATTCACGGTCACATTACTCGAACGACGTCCATACATCGGCGGTCGCGCTTCTTCATATCAGCATCCCGGAACTGGCGAGATCGTCGACAACTGCCAGCACGTTCTCCTTGGCTGCTGTACGAATCTCCTCGATCTCTATGATCGCTTCGGCGCAGCGGACAAGATCCGCTGGTTCGATAGCCTCACCTTCGTTGAACCCGGTGGTCGGCGATCAGTCATTCATCCGTCAGTCTTGCCAGCACCATTCCACACGGCTCCGTCGTTCTTGGTTGCAGCATCGTTAGGCCTCGCGGACAAGATAGCCATCTCGCGCGCGATGCTGGCAATGATGTCAAGCTTGCCGGAAGATACCACCGAAGATTTCCTCTGTTGGCTCAAACGTCACGGCCAAACGCCAAACGCAATTGACCGATTCTGGAAGGTCGTTCTCGTCAGCGCCTTGAATGAGGACCTCGATCGAACATCCGTGCGATATGCCGCGCAAGTCTTTCGCGAGTCGTTCATGAAATCCGCGGCAGCCGGACGCATGGGCGTTCCCACAGTTCCGCTCACAGAACTCTACAGCGCGGGCGCAGATTACATCACCAAGCGCGGTGGAACCGTGCGTCTGCGCAGCTCAGTGGATTCCATCGCGTTGCAATCGGACGGAGCTGGAGTAAAGATCGTTTCCGGCGCTGAATCGTTCGTTAGCGATTACGCGGTGCTGGCAGTTCCGTATCACACGCTGGCGAAGATGTTGCCGCCGGGCGAAACATCGGAAATCTTAGGTAAAGAACTGGCCAAATTCGAGAGTTCTCCGATCACAGGAATTCATCTTTGGTTCGACCGCGAGATCAGCGACCTCGAACATGCCGTGCTTCTCGACCGCACCATCCAATGGATGTTCCACAAGTCGAAGCTGCTCGCGCGACACGCCGACAATGGCAACAAGCCTGCGAGCGGCAGTTACGTGGAACTGGTCGTCAGTTCCAGTAAGTCGCTCGTCGATTCTCCGCGAGGCGAGATCATCGAACTCGCGCTTAAGGAACTCGCGGAATTCTTTCCAGCAGTTGCCGAAGCCAAGCTGGTGAAATCGACCGT
>JAOAPH010000172.1 GCA_025462835.1 Candidatus Angelobacter sp.
GACTCAAGATTCCCGAGCCTCCTCCGAAGCCGTAAGCCACGCGGGCCACGGGGATCACTTTTATGTCGCCGGAGGTAACGGGTTCGCCAAAAACCGTCTTGTTGGTGCCGGAGGTCGCAAGGGATTCATTCAGGTTTTGGAAAACGTTGGGCGCGTGCGCAAGCGTTGACATCTGGAAGTTCACCTCTCCTGAAGATGGATGCAGTTTTCTGAAGCTGCGGTGTCCGTCCGCGAGTCACAGACTTCTGTCTGCGGCTGCGTGCTAAAATTCCCGGCCATGCGAAATAATCGATTGGCGTTTGCCGCATTCCTCGTTCTGTTTTTCAGCGAATTTGTGGCGCACTGATGAACTGGCTGGAGTTTTGGGGATTCATCACCGGCGCGGTGTGCGTCGGCCTGCAAGTGAAGCAGAACATTTGGAATTGGCCGATCGGTATCGCCAACAATGTTCTGTATGTGATCGTCTTCTGGCGCAGCGGGCTCTTCGCGGATTGCGGTCTGCAAGTGCTCTACATCATCATCTCCATCTACGGGTTTTGGAGCTGGCAGCGGGGCGGGGAACAGCACACACAGCTAAAAGTGACGCGGGTGACGCGGGTGCACGCGATGTGGGTTGCATCGGCAACGGCCCTAAGCGTCCTGGCAATTGCGTGGCTCCTGAAGACACAGACCACCAGCACTGTGCCTTGGGGCGATGCAACTACAACGTCCCTAAGCTTGGCGGCGCAATACATGATGAGCCGCAAGGTACTGGAGAACTGGTCGGTGTGGAATGTGGCGAATGTGATCTACATCGGGCTTTACATCTATAAGTCGCTGTACCTCACAGCATTCTTGTACCTTGTATTCTTCGCGATGTGCATAGCCGGCCACATCCGCTGGCGCAAGGAACTTGATCAGAAACCGCTGGTCGCTGCTGCGGCTGTATAATCCGCGAAACTGATTTCCAGCCGTCCAAACCATCCGCTAAAGGACTTTTTGATGCGACGATTCATCTCCCTTGTTCTTATCCTGCAATTTTTTGCTCCGGCATTCGCACAGACAACAACACCCGTCGCTTCGCCCGCGCTTCTGGGATTCACCTCCGCAAACGCCGCCACTGAACGGCAGTGGGAAGAAAAGTTCAAAGCCATTCCTTCGCCCGACAACCAGCGGCAATACATGGAGCGGCTGAGCGCGCGTCCGCATCATGTCGGCTCGGCCTACGATAAAGCCAACGCCGAATGGATTCTCTCGAAATTCAAAGAGTGGGGATGGGACGCCCAGATCGAGACCTTTGACGTCGTCTTTCCCACGCCCAAGACGCGCATTGTGGAGATGCTGGAGCCAACAAAATTTACGGCAAAGCTCGATGAACCTGCCGTGCCGGGAGATCCCACTAGCGCACAGAAGTCAGAACAACTCCCCAGCTACAACGCATATTCCCGCGATGGCGACGTGACCGCGCCGCTGGTCTTCGTGAACTACGGAGTCGTCGAAGATTACGAAAAGCTGCAACGGGAAGGTGTGTCGGTGAAAGGCGCGATCGTGATCGCGAAATACGGCCATTCCTGGCGGGGCATTAAGCCGAAACTTGCCGCCGAGCACGGCGCCATCGGATGTCTCATCTACTCCGATCCCGCCGATGATGGCTACGCGCAAGATGCAGTGTTTCCCGAGGGGCCGATGCGTCCGAAAGATGGGGTCCAGCGCGGTAGCGTGATGGACATGCCGCTTTATCCCGGCGATCCTGTCACCCCCGGAGTCGGCGCCACGCCCGATGCGAAGCGAATCCCATTAAGCGAAGCGCCAACGATCAGCAAGATTCCGGTGCTGCCCATTTCATACGGCGACGCTCAGCCTTTGCTGGCGGCCTTGCGCGGTCCGCTTGCTCCGGAATCATTCCGCGGGGCACTCCCAATCACCTATCGGCTTGGTCCGGGGCCGGCGAAGGTGCATTTGAAAGTCGAATCCAATTGGGACACGAAGAAGATCTATGACGTGATCGCAAAGATTCCCGGCGCAGTAGAGCCGGAGATTTGGATCCTTCGCGGCAATCATCATGATGCTTGGGTGAACGGCGCTGAAGATCCTATATCTGGGCAGGTCACACTTCTGGAAGAGGCGCGCGCTCTTGGCGAACTGGTGAAGCAAGGTTGGAAGCCGCGACGCACCATCATTTACGCCGCATGGGACGGCGAAGAGCCCATGCTCCTCGGATCCACGGAATGGGCTGAGACTCACGCAGAGGAGTTGCGCCAGCACGCCGCCGCGTACATCAACACCGACGGCAACGGACGCGGATTCTTCGAAGCCGCAGGCTCGCATTCTCTGGAAAGCTTTATCAACGGCGTGACCAAGGACGTCACCGATCCGGAAAAGAACACTTCCGTTTGGAAGCGCTCGCAGGCCCGTGCTATCTCTTCCGCCACTCCTGAAACGCGCAAGGACGTGCGTACCCGTGCTGACCTGCACATCGATGCCCTCGGTTCAGGCAGCGATTACACCGCTTTTATCGACCATCTTGGAGTGGCATCGTTGAACCTGGGCTTTTCCGGCGAGGACGATGGCGGAATCTATCACTCCGTCTATGACGACTTCTACTGGTACACGCATTTCTCTGACACGACTTTCGTTTACGGCCGCGCACTCTCGCAAACAGTGGGCACCGCAGTGATGCGACTGGCGGACGCAGAAGTTCTGCCACTCCGCTTCGGCAATGTTTCAGACACGGTTGCGAAATACACCACCGAGGTGAAGAAGCTCTGGCAGGACCGCAAAGACACGATCACTGAAGACAACACGCGTATCGATGAAGGCGTCTTCGAAGCCGTATCAGACCCCAAGCGCCCGACCTTCGCTCCTCCGAGAAAGCAAGTCCCGCCATTCCTGAATTTTGCTCCGCTTGAGAATGCGCTGGCTTCGCTGCAGAAGAGCGCCGAAAGTTACGACAAAGCCCTCACCGCCGCAACCACTGGTTCACATTCGCTTACGCCGGAGCAGTTGAAGGCCATCAACACGCGCCTCATAGCCGCCGAACGCTTACTTACCGACGATAGCGGCTTGCCGCGACGTCCGTGGTACAAGCACCTCATCTACGCGCCGGGGTGGTACACCGGATACGGCGCCAAGACGCTGCCAGGCGTCCGTGAGGGCATTGAACAGGAACGTTATCCAGAGGCAGAAAGCGAGATTGCCCGTGTGGCCAAGGCGATTAGCGCGGAGGCTGCTGCGCTGGATGAACTAGCAAAGGAGTTGAAGGCACAACCTTGAGAGCAGCGTCCTAGTAGCTCACTGTTTCGTCCGCTTCAGATCTTCCTGCGGGCGATTCTCGGAGCGGACGCAAATCGTCTCGCGCTTCGGAATCCTTAGGGCTCTTTCAACTCGACTTCGATCACCTCTATCTTGTTGTTTTCAAGATTCTGAAGGGCATGTTCCCGTGCGGGTGCCCATACCACTTCTCCGGCTTTATGCGACACCTCTTTGGAAGTCCCATCGGGCGCCGTACTGCTCTCGTGAACGTCAGTCAAATAAATGACGACTCCTTCGCGGTGTGAATGCATCGGGGTAAAAGCATGAGGTAAACGAAAATTACGGCGGACCACTACACGGTCGTTGTCGATCTCAATTCTGGACTCGCTCTTAGATGACGGTTTTCCATTCTGCACACCTGCGTAGAAAGATAGGGAGAGAAGAATGGACGCACACGCAAGCTTCGGAATCATGCATACTCCATGTTGTTCGAATCGATTCAAGGAGTGTGGAGTGATTGGCGCTCACCCCACAACTCTCACGCCTTCGCGACCGCGGCCGATGGTTCGGAAGCAAAGTTCTTGCCACGCTGTTCGCGACCAAAGATGAGTGCGGTTGACAGCAAGACGATGACCCCAATCTCGAACAAGGCCAGTGCCCAGGAGTATCCGAGTTTGTCTCTTAACGCATACTCGATGTTGCTGGTTGGAGCGGCCAGGAGAATCCCAACCTGATATGCCAACCCGGGGATGAGGCCTCTGAGAGCGTCGGGCGCAAGTTCATTCAAATGGGCGGGGATGATGCCCCACGCACCCTGCACTCCCACCTGCATCACGAAGGCCCCGAACGCCAGCGCAAATGCAGTGTGGCCAAAAGCCCAGAGTGGCATGATGCACAGTGAGACCACCAGCGCGGAGATCATCGAACGGCGACGACCCCAACGTTCGGAGAGATGTCCAAAAAGAATACCGCCGATAATCGCTCCCACGTTATACAGCATGGCGATGTAAGAGACCGTAGAAGTCGATAACCCGTGTGCGGATTTCAGGAAGTCCGGATACAAGTCTTGGGTTCCGTGTGAAAGGGCGTGCATCAGCGTCATCAGCATGGCGAGATATAGGAAGCTCTTCCAAAACCCTCCCGCAGCCACCAGGATTGCCTTTAGTCCCGGTGCGTGGTGTTGCTTCCACGCTTCGGTTTCCTTCACCCTCCAGCTGATATAGAAGGCCAACAGCGCTGGCGCACCGCCTATCCAAAACATCGCGCGCCATCCCAGTGTGGGCAACACTAATCTAGTAGCAATCGCTGCGAGGAGGTACCCAGTGGAGTATCCGCTTTGCAGAATGCCTGAGATGAGTCCACGCTTCTTTTGCGGCGCACTTTCCATCGCAAGAGACGCGCCGAGGCCCCACTCGCCACCCATTCCTATCCCAAAAAGGATGCGCAGAATCAAGAAGGCCGTGTAGTTGGGGGCAAAGCCAGAAAGCAACTCCATCAATGAGAAAAAAATGACGTTCGCGATCAACGGCTTTCGGCGGCCAAAACGGTCTGCGAGCATTCCGAAGAGAAGGGCACCGACTGGGCGCATGGCAAGCGTCGCAGTTATGGTCCACACGATCGCACTCTTCGCCACGCCGAACTGATGAGCAAGCGTGTCCACCATGAACACGACGACGAAAAAGTCGAATGCATCAAGGGTCCAACCAAGATAAGCGGCTGCGATCGCGTGTCGGTGATGCTTTGTGCCGGCTTCAATATTTCCAATGCTCACGGATTGTCCTTTTTTGCTTTTACTGAATGATTTACTGCAACGGTTCGATCTTCGCCAATTTGCCTGTGTGCACTTCCGCGACCCAAATTGTGACTGGGGTAGTTGAATTATCCACATCTATCCGCCGCATGTTTGCGCTGAGAGTGGGGAGAAGATATTCAGTAAACGCTCCGGTTTCAGGATTCAGTCGATGAACATAATCAGTGCTCATTCCGACTGTCCAGACGTCTCCATTTTTGTCTCTCACAGCGGGATAAGCCCCGTTCCACGGTGTGGGAGGCGTCCATTCCTTGAACTCCTTGGTTCTTGTGTCGAACATGCCGATTTTGCTGGCGTAATTCTCACCAAACCAATATTTATCTTCCTTATCCATGAAGGTTCGGCGAGGTCCGGATTCTGGAGTGGGGGTTGGATAGAGTGTCACACTTCCGGTTTTGGCATCCACGCGACCGATGGTGCTGCCGGAGATGTCAGCGAAGTAGCCGTTCCCTAAAGAGTCGACACCTATTCCATAGGTTCGATGACCTTTGGACTTCCTACCTGCGGTTTCAATGGAAGTGGCTGTCTTGTCAGGCGTGTAACCGGGGAACGAATCGTAGACGTCGAAGTGCCCGGTCTTCGGATCGAGCTTGAACATCTTGCGCCCACCACTGTCCGACATCCAAACTGTACCGTCAGGCGCCCCCAGAGCAACGTGCCCACATCGACTTTCGGGGCCGTTGTATTTATCAGGCACGCTCCATTCGGTGAATCGCTCGGTCTTGGTGTCCAGTTTTACGAGGGTGCATCCTTGGAAAAACCGCGGTATCCAGGCGTTCCCATCTTTGTCGATCTTGATCGAGAGCAGCCCTTCTGGAAATCCAACACGCAAGAACGGAAGCTTCCACTCCATGGTTTTTCCCGTCTTTGGATCGAGCCGCCCTATCAGTTCACGTTGAAAATCGTTATACCAGACAAATCCTTCGTGTCCCACCGCAACATCGTGTGGCAGGCTTAAGTTTCCGGGGAGATCATATTCAGTCACGATCACACGCGTTGCTTGACCTTTTGGCCGTGGAAACGCGTGAAGTTCAAAGGGCCAGTTAGTCCTGCCATTCAAATTGATTGACGCCAAATAAGCTGCTAGCTTTGGATCAGGCGGATCACTGGGAGGAGCCGTCGGCAATCGCACCGGCGATGTGATAACGCTAGGTGCCGCCCATCGTTCCATGCGCATTATTGCCGCAGGCCAATTCTTCTCATCGTAGTGGCTTCGCATCACCGGCGTCAGGTCGTGGCAGGCGACGCACCGGTACAATTTCGACTTTTCCTTTTGGGTTCCCGGTGCACTTTCTAGCCACTCTGCGCTCGTGAGCTGCGGAGCCAGGCTGGCGGCTTTTTTGAGAAGAAGGTCCGCAGTAGCAGTCCCTCCGGATTTAACCTCTACTGCGACCGGTTCATTTAACTCGTACCCGATTGCGCGGATAGACAAGTGATAACTTCCGGCTTGCAGTCGGTCCGACGGGAAAGAATACGAGCCCGCAGCATCGGACACCACAGTAATCGTGATCCTGCCGCCATCTCGCTTTGCGCTGACCAGGACCCCTTCCATTCGGCCCTCGGTACTTGAGCTTACGACGCCCACTAGTGCGGGTTTGTCATTTTTCGATGTCTGACTGCAGCCGACCAGGATGAATAGCAGACAGCATCCTAGGACGAACCCCATCGAGTGCCTTGCTGCTTTTGCGCTCATTCTTCCCGCCTGCAACGTCGTTCTCTGGTATGCCTATGGCAGGAAAACCGATTAGACCTTAAGGCAAGCTTAAGTTGTGATTTGAGCCGCTGGAGGGCGGAGAAGCAACTGGGGTTATCGAGGATCTCTCAACGGGCAGTATTACGGAAATCTGGGTGCCTTCTCCTAATTTGCTTTGCGCGGTAATTTCCCCCCCATAAGCTTCGACGATTGATTTGGCAATCGCCAGTCCAAGTCCGAAACCGCCCGTGGCCCGCGACCTGGAGGGGTCGCCGCGGCGAAAACGCTCAAAGATGTGGGGCAAATCTGCTTCGGCGACACCGGAACCTGTGTCCTTAACGCAAACATTGGCAATGCCGTCCGCGGCACGCAGTGAAATCTGTACAACGGAGTCTGGATAACTATGCTGGACAGCATTCTCCAGGAGGTTTATCCAGACAAGCTCCAGATCTGCAGCGTCAGCCCGCATCTGGGGAGTACCCTCGCTGGAGAAAGTAACGCGGACATTGCGAGCGCTGGCAAGCCCGCTGATCCGTGCTATCGCCATCTCGCAGGTCGATGCCAGATCGGTAATATCCAGGTCACGACGAATGCCGTCCTCAGCCCATTGTTCGACCCTGGCCAATCGGAGCATCCTGTTCAACAACTCTTCGAGCCGGTCGCTGTCTTCGCTTAGTTCGAGCAGGCCACGACGATATTCTTCACTTGTCCGGGGCAGATTGAGAGTGGCCTGGAGTCCCGACTTCAAGATTGCATGGGAGGTCTTCAGTTCATGAGCAGCATCGCCAATAAATTCCCGTTGCCGCTTAAAAGCCCCGCGCAGCCCTTCGAGCACCGTTTCTATGGCAGCTATGAGCGGCTCGAGCTCGGTTGTTTCTCTCGCGTTTTCAGAGGGCCTGAATTCCCAATTGCTTACGGATACCGCTCGCGCTTGCACTGCCAATTCATGCAACGGCATTAACCTGCGGCGGATACTCCAAATGGCAAGTACTAATGTCGGAATGAGCAGAAGCAGAGTGGTAGAACTCATGGACGCTGCAAGTCCCGCAAGCCCCTGAGCTATGTCCATCGTGGGTGCAGCGTAGATTACGGTAAGCTTCGGCACGGGCGGTGGAATTCCAGCCTCGGTATCAAGCACCGCCACGTTACGCAAGATGATGGCGCGATAGGGTTCACCATCCAGATCAAAATCCCAGTAATGAGCACTGCTCGGAATGCCTTTGAATATCGCTGGGTCGTAGCCTTCTTTATGGGCCTCAAAAGCTCCATCGTCGCTGCGGACTGAAAATACATCCTTGTGGATGACATGGGTTGATGGAGGGATCTTGGAAGCATCAAACAAAAGCGTTGGCCGGCCATTATCAGGATAGTAGACAAGAGCCGCCAGGCTTAGGGCGCGTCCTTCAAGGTAAATATCGAACGCGGACTGCAAGTAGTAACGAGAGAACAGAATGCTCACGATGACCAGTCCCGCAGCCAACAACAATTGCGAAACGACGACTGCAACAATCAGTCGTCTTGTCAGTGATTTGTTCACCTCGCACCACGAGTTCTAGGTTCTTGCGCCTCTTCCGCATGCAATGAGTATCCCTGGCCACGGAATGTATGAATCAGCTTGATAGAGGCCTGATCATCAATCTTCCTGCGCAGTCCGGAGATATAAACCTCGATCACATTGCTGAATTTCTCCCAATTGTAGTCATACAGATGTTCCAGCAGCTCAGTCTTGGAGACAACAGCCCCGGGCCGATGCGCGAGATATTCCAGCACGCGGTACTCCATCGGCGTCAGGGTGATGGGAGAGCCACCTCGGCGCACCCGGCGGCCCACACTGTCCAGTTCCAGATCCGCCACGTAAATCAGCGGAGAATGCTCACCCTTTCCCCTGCGGATCAGGGCTTTCGCGCGGGCCAATAACTCGCCTAAATCAAACGGCTTAGTGATGTAATCATCGGCACCGGCATTCAGCAAGGCCACCACCGATTCTTTTTCGTCGCGCGCGGTCAGGATGAGAACGGGAGTTTTGTTTCCATTTTTACGAAAGCGACG
>JAOAPH010000028.1 GCA_025462835.1 Candidatus Angelobacter sp.
TCAATTCATAGAGTGACCGCTGTTTGGCCGAGAGCACCATCGTCTCGACATCGCCCACCGTGATCCGCTTCTTCTCGCCGACATAGAGGATGAGCTTTTCCAGTTCATTGCCGATCAGCATCATGTCTGAGCCGAGCGAATCCACCAGCTCGCGCGCGGCGTCCTGCTCCACCTTCACGCCCTGCGCTTGACCGGTTTCCACCACCCAGCGGATGCCGTCGCCTTCATCCACACGGCCGAGTTCGATGATGCCGCAGAACTCTCCCAGCGTCTCCCGGATGCGGTCGTAGCGATCCTTGTCCTGCATATCCATGCGGCGAACGTCGGCGGGAATGCTCAGGTGGTCGGCGACAAAGATCAGCAGCGCATTCGGATTGGGATTTTTGCAATACGCTTCGACGGCCGCGAACTCCTCTTTGTGCGATCCGCGTCCGTAAAGGTTCTTCACACCGCGGATGAAAAAGACTTGAAACGGCGCCATCAACGACGGAGTCTGAGCGCGGTCGAGGATCTCTGCGATGCTGACGTCACTGAGATCGAGATCGTAGAGACTGAATTCGCGCAGGTCGGGAGCGACAAGATGCTGGATCACAGCAGCGCGGCAGCGGTCGCGAAAAAAAACTTCGTCGCCGATCAGAACGTAAGCCGGACGCAGCTTCCCGCCTTCTACTTCGGCGATGAAGCGGTCAGTCGCTGCGAAGCTCCGGCCACCCGCCATCTCTAGAAACGCTCCAGGACGTCGGCGACCAGAGTCCGCGCAAGGTCGCGGGAAAGTCGTTCCAATGCAGGTGACTCTTCCTGGAAGAAAGATGCGACCTCTTGCGACACCTGATATTGCTCGCGATAGATGTAGTTGGGATTATCGAAGAGCACTTTTCCTTTTTTGTCGACCAGCGACACCTTCAGATTCACTGTTATCAGCGAACTGGATACGCGACCTGTCTGCGAATCGTAAATAAGCGGAGTGCTTTGCGCGGCAGTGATGGTGCCTTGGAGCGTCGCGTCGGCGTTGCTGTCAGCCTCGTTCACGATGTGGAGCTTGGTGCGAGTGATGAATTCCCGGACGACTGCTTCCGTCAACCTCTGCTCAATGCGATAAGTCTGGGTCTGGTTGATGAATGCGGGGATGGCGATGGTTTGGACATTGCTCGGCAGCCGTGTCGTTTTCCCGGCGGTCGAGTATCCGCAACCAGTCGACGCCAGCACCGCGAGCAAGATGACCGCCACTAACCTGAGTCTCATAGGAATTCAGTCTGACACAAACACTTGCCGCTTACATGAGCAAAAGCGCCCATGTCCATCATTGATAAATGATTACTGGATCTTCCCCGACGGCCTCGTCGCTACCAGCGCTGCCGCGCATTCTATCGCCGTGATGGCGGAGATCTTCAGATTGTCTGAAGCCGCCCAAAGCCAAAGCCCTTTTTCACGCACCGGGTCGGCACTCAGTGACACCATGATCTGGTCCTGTCCGGCCGCGTTCACATTGCTTGGCGCGTCGTCCGCAGCAGTGATAATGCTCACGTGCTCCCCTTTCAATGCCAGGGAGAAATCTTCGGCTGAGATCTTGCGGTCCAGTTCCAGGAAGATCGAAGCCGTGTGTCCGTGAAAAGTTGGAGCGTGAATTACCTGTAACGCGGGCAGCTCGATGCGAGATCGCGTGATCAATTTCAAATGTCGCGCGATGCGCTCCGCGGAGGCTTGCAGTGACACTTTGGATTCGTCTCCGAAGCGCGGCAGCATATTGAACGCTACCTGCACATCGAAGACTTCCTTGGGCATGCTTTGGAATGAAAGCAGATTGAGCGTTTGCTGGTGGAGTTCGTCCATGCCGCGTTTGCCTTGCTCGGAAACGGGTTCGAATAACGTAACGATCGCATTGCGCACGGCTCCCGACCGTTGCGCGCGAAGCAGCAGCAGTCCGAGCATTACTGCGGCAGGATGCGCAACGGCAACCGCTGTGGTTTCCAAGTCCAGTTTTGCCGCCCGTTCAACCTGCGATTCCAGTTCCTTCTCCAGCCAAGGGGCGCGTATGCCGATATTGGACTCAGTCTCCAGCGCGTATGAAAGGTCCACGATAGCGCAGCCTGCGCTTTTCGCGGCTTGCCAATGCTTGCGCGTGAATGCTTCGTCTCCGGCGAAGAACGCGAGATCTACTTTTTCAAAACTATCGCGCGCGACGTTCTGAATAAATGTGGCTTCTTCGCCGACAGTCTCAAGCTGGCCGAGAGATTCGTCGTCGTCCAGTAACAGGACCTCGTGGGCGGGAAAGTTGCGCTCGTCCAGCACCTCTTTTACTTCCTTGCCCTTCAGAGATGCAGCGCCCGCGATGGCGACCTTGTATAGGCCGGTCCATCCGGGAGATTGGGGACGCACCAGATTTGGCTTCTTCGTGCCTGTCATCGAAAACGTTCGAATCCTTGCTAGAGGTTATTGCTAATGCGGTTGTTCCTGTAACTGCTGCTCTCCGGAGACTTGGGCCGATGGCTTTCTCAATATGTAGGCCAGCCTGGAAAGTACGCCGTACAGCATATAGGTCATGGCCATGAAAAACAGCACAGGCTTGGAGAAGAACCAAATCGCGGCCACTAAACCTGCAATCAAAACGAATGCCGTGAAAGGATGCTGCTTCTTTAGATCGATGTCCTTGGGACTGTAAAAGCGCCACGTACTGACCATGAGGAAACCAGTGGCGAAGACCAGCAAAACCCACACCACCGACAGCCACCATTGTTCAATCGGCTCGCCTCCGGCTAAATGAACTACAGACGCGATCACTCCAGCGCCTGCGGGAATCGCCATGCCAACAAAATACTTTCTGCCCGGGCGACCCGGATTCGATGGCTGCGGATTGATCTGGATATTAAATCGCGCCAATCGGCTAGCGCCCGCCGTGAGAAAGAGGAATGTAACAATGGCTCCAAGTTGGACCAGCTTGGCTTGCCACTCTGGATTTCCAAACGGCGCGCTGGCATAACGGACGCCCCATGCGTAGGCCAAGAACGCGGGTGCCACCCCGAAGGTGATCACGTCGGCAAGTGAATCCAGTTGCTTGCCGAATTCGCTGGTGGTATTTGTCATGCGTGCGATGCGGCCATCGAGGCCGTCGAAAAAGATAGCGAAACCAATGGCCTTCGCCGCCCAGTCGAATCGGGAGAAATCCCCGGTGATGGACGCCTGAAACGTTTGCGCGATGGCGAAGTATCCTGCCGCAATGTTTCCCGCCGTGAACAGCGAAGGCAGAATGTACATACCCTTACGCACGCGCTTGCTGCGTCGGATCTCCTGGATAGTTGGCAGTTGTTGCGGCATCAGGCACCTACTCCGGTCGGCACTTTATCGGATACAGTCTTTTCGCTCTGCGCCGATCCTGCTCGCGCAGCAATCACTGATGACCCTCCGGCGACGTGGTCGCCGACCTTCACAAGCACATTAACGTCCGGATGAAGCAACATGTCCACTCGGGAACCAAACTTGATGAGACCAATGCGCTCGCCGCGTCCGACGCTTTCGCCAACCGATTTCGTGAACACGATCCTGCGCGCCAGCAGTCCTGCGATCTGTTTGAATACGACGGTCTGTCCTTCGCCTTCCACGGTGACGATGTTCTGTTCGTTATCGTCCGACGAGCCCGCGCCCATCGCGTTTCCAAACTTTCCCTTTTGATATTGGACTTGTTTGATGACGCCGGCGATCGGCGAGCGATTCACGTGAACGTTGAATACGTTCAGGAAGATGCTGATTCGGGTGCGCTGCTGCCCATTCACCTGCATGGAAGCGACGCAAGTCACTTTGCCATCGGCGGGCGAGACGATCTGTCCCGCTTCGGCTGGAATCGTGCGCTCCGGATCGCGAAAGAACCACAGGAAAAATGCTCCAAGCAGCAGCGGAACAATGGCCAGCCAGGGTGAAACCCACGCCAGCACCGCGGCTGCTATGAACATTCCTATTCCGTAGTAGATTCCGTCTTTAACCATAATATGGCAGAGCGTGGAAGGTTCAATTATACGCGGTCAAAGCCCTTAATCAGCCCTGTGCGGACACACTGATTCGGACAAAAAAATCCATTCACCTGAAAAGGCAACAAAGGTAGACGTTGGAGTGTGAGGGTGTTAAGCTGCGCCGCTTCTTTGGCCGAACTGGTGTTCCAGCATGGCCATTTGGTCCTTGATCCTGAGTTTGAGCTTTTTGAGCCGGACTTCTTCAAGTTTTTCGTCTTCGGAGAGATAGCGTTTCTCGGCGAGATTTTCTAAACGCTGCGAATAAAGGGAGTGTTCATGCGCCAGCTTACGAATTTGATCGTGGCTGGCAAGGACCTGGTCCTTCTGGCTTATTTCCATCTTGCCTACCTCCTGCCCTTGCCAAACGCTAACAAACAAGGGCAGACATTTCAATCGAAATCCAGAGTAGAAATCATGCCCCGGTGATGGTGCACACTCCAGATGCGGTCCTGCTTGAAAAAGACCCTCGACGAAATGCATCTGGAGCCACAAAAAAAGCTATCTCACTTTCTCAGGGCCGATATGTTGTTTCAAGACCGCTCCGAAGCCGGCCGCTTATTGGCCGCGAAGCTGTGCAATTTTGCCAATCGACCGGATGTGGTGGTGCTCGCATTGCCGCGAGGCGGTGTGCCGGTTGGGTTTGAAGTCGCAAAGGCGCTGAATGTCCCTCTGGATGTATTCGTCGTTCGGAAGCTGGGTGTCCCCGGACACGAAGAACTGGCCATGGGAGCCATAGCCTCGGGTGGCGCGCGGGTGCTGAATGAGGATGTCGTGCGCGGACTCGGCATTCCGGAATACATGATCGATGCGGTGGCGGCGAAGGAAGAACGCGAGTTGCAGCGCCGTGAACGCGAATATCGCAATGGCCGTCCGCCGATAGACGTCCGCGGCCGCACCGTGATCCTGGTGGACGATGGCCTGGCCACGGGCTCATCGATGCGAGTGGCAGCGGCTGCGCTTAGACAAAGGAATCCCGCCCGAATCATAGTTGCCGTTCCCGTGGCCTCTCCCGACACCTGCGCTGAATTCGAAACCGAAGTGGACAAGATCATCTGCGCAGCCACACCGGAACCATTCGTGGCTGTGGGCCGGTGGTACCGGAATTTTTCGCAGACCAGCGATGAAGAAGTTCGGGACTTGCTGCGTCGAGCTGCTGATTTTGGCAAACCTGGAACTGGCGAAACAAGTGCAGCATAGGAAGGCACGACGATGAGCGAAGCAAAAGATCAGCAGACGCCAGTGCAAATACAAATTGAAGGCCAAGTGCTAGACGGCGATTTGACCATTCCCGACTCAGCGCGCGGCGTCGTACTGTTTGCTCACGGGAGTGGCAGCAGCCGACACAGCCCCCGGAACCAGTACGTAGCCAATGTGCTGCAGCAGTCGGGCTTCGCTACGCTGCTGATGGACCTGCTAACGCCTAACGAGGAACGGATTGACGCTCGAACAGCGGCTCTGCGCTTCGATATCGGATTGCTCGCTCGCCGTCTCGTCGGCGCGACAAAATGGCTATTGAACCAATCGGAGATGGCACAGCTGCCGATCGGCTACTTTGGCGCCAGCACCGGGGCCGCAGCAGCACTCGTTGGCGCAGCCGAGTTAGGCGAGCGCATAGCGGCAGTCGTCTCCCGCGGCGGACGGCCAGATCTCGCGGGTAGTGCATTGCGAAGAGTGGTAGCTCCCACTTTATTGATCGTCGGCGGTGAAGACGAAACTGTTCTCGAGCTGAACCGGAGAGCCATGACTCTGATTCCAGGCGAAAAAAAGCTGGTCGTAGTTCCCGGCGCTACTCACCTGTTCGAAGAGGAAGGCGCGCTGGAGACAGTCGCGCAACTGGCAACAGAATGGTTTGACCTCTATCTTGATCCGGCGGCGCGGGGCCGGGCGCGAAGCGCATAAACAAGCACCCGGCACGCCGACAGCATTTCTATTCTCAGACCGCCCGCACTGTCTCAGGCTGCGGTTCCAGCACAACTTTCACCCAGCCGGCATCGCGCTTGGCGAAGTGCTTGTAAGCATCGATGGCGCTGGTCACCGGTTCGTGCTGCATGATGATCTCAGTGGGATCCACCACTCCTGAACGCAATCACTGTACAGCGCCAGAGGCGCGAAATGTTTATAGCTCTCGTGATCTAGTACTAGTAGCCCCAGCGGGGCGACATTGAGGAGCTTGGCTAAGTCAGCACCAATCGCAACAGCAACGCATCCTCGTCGGGGTTGGAATAATAATTCTTGCGAGAGCCGTCCTGGTCGAATCCACTTTTCTGATATAGCCGGATTGCCGCCCCGTTCGACGCGCGAACCTCAAGCAGAATGTTTTCCGCCGATTCCTTCCGCACACGATCTATGAGAGCGCGAAGCAATCGCAAGCCATGCCCCGCTCGCTGAGCACCTGCCGCAATCACGATATTTTCAATCTCCCAATCCTTGCCGATTGCGCGGGCCACAATGAAGCCGATGAGCGGTTGCGTTGCGTCACTTGCCTCAGCAACCAGAACGACATTCTTCAGCAGATGATCACCGCAATCCTTATCGCCAAGAATGCGAGCGTAATCTGCTTCCGTCCAATGCGCGGCGGTGGCGGATTCCCGCTCCAGCTTCAATATCTGTGGAAGGTCGCGAACAGAAGCGTCGCGAATTGTGGAAGCAGCTGTGACCACATGCAATCCTACATCGCAGGTCGAGCGCCTCACCACTCCGTGACGAGGAAATAACGATCGTCCTCGCGCCCACGGAAATCTCTTGCTGGAACTTCCGCAACTATCTTGCCGCCTCCCTGCTTGACCATCGGCTCAAAGGTCGAGGCGTTTGATTCATAGCGCGCACCCAGCAAGACCGCATGTCCGCCTGGCTTCATGTACTTTTTCAGGCTGGAATAAAACTTGCGATGCAGCCGCCACTCGGGATCAAAAGTAAATCGAGTGTCACAATCAGTCTGCACTCGCGGCAAGAGCTGCGGCGGATTGCAGACCACAAGGTCCCATTTCTCGTTCTCAGGAACCTGTTCGAGCCCGTCGGAGACATATGACGTCACTACATCATCTAGTCCATTAAACTTTGCGTTGAAATTGGCTGCATCGATGGCGTCGCCATTCAAGTCAATAAAGCAGAGGGTCTTGCAAAAACGGCGGGCCAAGAGCGAATAGCCTATGTAACCCACGCCACAGCAGAAATCACAGATCCGATCACAAGAACCAAGCTGAAGTTCAAGGAGCACTCTCAGAAAATCCGGACCGTGAACGGTGCCTCCTCCGAAGAGCCTGGAATCGACAAAATCAAAAACCACTAATCCGTCAAAATCTACGGCGGGTTCAAGCCGAAGGGACTTGGAATTTTTGTCGAAATACCGGTTCCAAACTTTTCGAAAAAATAACCTTGGGAGAAGTCTGCCAGGAATCTTTCGCTCCCAAATCCTTGCTTCAATCTCCGCATCGATCGAATTAGGAATAGGCCGGTTCTCTGAGGACATCCGGAAAAGTATAAACGAGTGCTTCGTGCTCTGCGGAAATGCAATGGCGCAAATAAAAAGCGGCGCCTAAGCGCCGCTCTGGATTCGCCGGTGATTAGTTGATAGCGCGCACGTTGAATGTGATCGCGCCGGAGCTGACAAAGCTCGTCAGCGTGAAATTGCAAACGTGGAGAAATGATTTGGTGCCGCTGTTGTCGACGTAGGCTTGGAAGTGGTACGAATCCCAGGAACTGGGCATGGCATTGGCTGCGGAGCTCAACACTGACGCGACGAGCGTTGACGTGCTCGACAAACTACCAGAGGCCGGCGGGATCGGAATATCCTGGCCCGCAACGAAAGCCGGATAAGCGCCAGTGTAGGTTGTAGTGCAGGCGTTCTTGACCAGGTTGACCGAGTTTGCCGCGATGGCGACTGGATTGAAGCTCAGGTTGTTGTTGCTTCCCAAACCGTCACCCGTTATGTTCCAACCATTTCCAGCGGCATTACAAATGTACAACTGCTGGCCAGCGGTAACCGCTCCTGTCTTGATCAGCATCTCTGATTGGGCAGCGCAGGTAGCAGGAAACGTGGACGATACATGAACCGGCATGGTGCTGGTAGCAGCGCTGGCATCGAGCGTTCCCGTGAACGCCTTAGTGCCGGCAACGCTCTGCGCAGTGCTCAGGTCTACGAAATTCTGTGTGTTCGATCCCGTTCCCCCATTTGCAATGGGAAGAATGCCAGAAACGTCTGCGGCCAGAAAAGTCAACGCGCTTCCAGCGGTCACGCGGCCCTTGGCATCGACTGTCACCTTGTTATACGTTCCAGCGGTCACACCGGAGTTTGCCAGCGTTGTCGCCGCAGTTCCCGCTGTGGACGTAACGTCCCCCGTCAGTGCCGGCAACTGTGTTGCAGCAATCGATCCGGATAGATCAGAGAATGCCGCCTGCGTGCCGCCGGTGACACGTCCTTTGGCGTCGTATGTGATCTTGGTGTTGGTCCCCGCTGTGACGACCGACGCCAGCGTCGTTGCAGTGCTTCCTGCGCTGCTGGTCACATCGCCGGTGAGAGCCGGCATCTGTGCCGCTGCGATCGATCCACCCAAATCCGAGAACTGGGCCGTTGCGCCAGCGGTCGCGCGACCCTGGGCGTCAACCGTCAATTTTGTGTAAGTGCCGGCTGTGACTGTGGTGTTGGCGAGATTGAGTGTGGTGCTTCCGCCCAGCGAGACCGCGCCTCCACCGGAGAGTCCAGTTCCGGCCGTTACCGTGACTGCGCTATTCGCTAGCATGGCATTGTTCACGCCCGCGTTCGCGATCGATATGGTGCCGGTCGAGGTGATCGGGCCGCCGGTCAATCCAGCACCGGTAGCGATGTTCGTCACCGTTCCCGTTGTAGGCGTCATGGGCTGCCACTGTGTTCCATTGAATGCGAGGACCTGTGTTCCCGTTGGTGCAGTCGATGAAACCGGAGTGCCCTGAATCTTGCTGACGAGAGTACTTCCCTGTCCGCCGGTCACATCTCCAGCGAGGCTGCCGGTAAACCCAGCGGCGTTGCCGGTGAGATTGCTATCTGTGAATGCAATCGTTTTCGTATTCGCGACCACACCATCCGGATTGAACTTGAGTGCGCCCGTCTGGTTCCAGACATCGCCCGCAACCGGGGCGGTTGGAGTCGCGCCGTTCGCGACATTAAGAGATGCATACGCAACCGTAGCTACAGGCAGTATCTGTTTTCCGCCAGTAAAGCTGTTGCCTCCGGCAAGATTCGCCTTGCCGGTGATCGCGGTGTTCGCGGCGGCCAGATTCGTCGTCAGCGTTCCTTCCGCCGCAGTGGCTCGAACCGCCTCTGCCGTGATCGTCGCAGCGTTATTGGAGATGGCGGTGTTGGCAGTTGTAAGATTGGTAGTCAGCGTCGATTCCGCTCCAGTGGCGCGAGTGGTCTCCGCGGTGATTGCGCTGGCATTGCTGGTGATGGCCGCAGTGTTTGCCGAAATGTTTGTGGTATTCGCGGAAATGGCTGCATTCGCTGTCGCCAGGTTGGTGGTGAGTGTAGATTCTGCTCCCGTAGCCCGCGTCGTCTCTCCGGTGATTGCATTCGCATTATTCGTGATTGCTGTCGTGTTAGCGGCGATGGCAGCGTTGGCAGTTGCGAGATTGTTGGTCAGAGTCGTATCCGCCGCCTGACGGGCAGTGGTTTCTGAACTCAGATTCGTCGTCAGGGTGGTTTCCGCACTTGTTGCCCGCGCTACTTCGTTGCCGATGCTGGTGGTCAGGGTCCCTTCCACTGCGCTCGCCCTCGTAGTCTCATTCGAGATCGCCGTCGCGTTGCCCGCGATGGCCGCCGTGTTGGTTGCAATGTTCGCGGTGTTGGTGGCGATGTTCGTCGTGTTTGCCGAGATCGCCGTGTTCGTAGCACTCAGGTTGCTCGTCAGCGTGCCTTCCGCTGCCGTCGCCCGTGTGATTTCATTGCTGAGATTCGTAGTCAGTGTCGCTTCAGCCGCTGTCGCGCGCGCCGTCTCCGCTGCTACCGACGTGTTCACGGAATCGGTGAAAGCCACTGTGTGCGTGGCGTTGGTGTTGTCCTGATACTGCAACGATATCCCACTGTTCCAAATGTCGCCCGACACTGCGCTCGTCGGCGCAACACCTTCGGGAAGATTTAGGGATGCGTATCCGACCGTGCCTTGCGCCAGCGTCTGCTTGCCGTTGATGAACGCATTGCCGCCGTCCAGTTTGGCCTTGCCCGTGACTGCGGTAGTGTTGTTGGCCAGCGCTGTGTTTACGGCGGCGATAGCATTGCTGTTGGTCAAGATGGCCGCATCCGCTGCTGCCACATTCGCCGTCAACACCCCTTCCGCCGAACTTGCACGCGCCGCTTCCGCGGTGATCGCATTCGCGTTGTTCGCGATGGCGGTATTCGCTGCAGTGATGGCATTGCCGTTAGTGGTGATGGCTGTGTTGGCAGCAGAAATCGCATTCGCGTTGGTCGTGATCGCCGCATTTGCCGTCGCAATATCGTTCGTAAGCGTCGCGTCCGCCGCCTGGCGCGCACTAGTTTCTCCGGTTATCGCGTTGGCATTGTTCGTAATGGCCGTCGTGTTGGCGGCGATGTTGGCTGTATTCGCCGCAATGGCTGTGTTGGCCGCGGCAAGGTTGGTCGTCAGCGTGCTTTCCGCACCGGTAGCACGTGTGACCTCGTTTCCGATGCTCGTCGTCAGCGCGCCTTCTGCTGCTGTGGCGCGGGTGACTTCATTGCCGATAGTCGTCGACAGAGTGGTTTCCGCACCCGTGGCCCGCGTGGTCTCGTTCGAGATTGCCGTCGCGTTGCTCGTGGTCGCCGCCGTGTTAGCAGCGATGTTCGCAGTATTGGTGGCGATGTCGGCTGTGTTTGCCGAGATCGCTGTAGTCGCCGCACTCAGGTTCGTTGTGAGTGTTGCCTCGGCTGCGGTCGCGCGAGCCGTCTCTGCCGCTACGGATGTGTTCACCGAATCGGTGAACGCCAGCGTCTTGGTATTGGCAGCCACACCGTCGGGATTGAACTTGATCGCCCCGGATTCGTTCCAGAAGTCACCCGCATTCGGTGCTGTGGGTATCAAGCCGGTGGCCATATTCAATGAAGCGTATGTATTCGTTGAGGCTGCAAGGATCTGTGTTCCGTTGATGAACGCATTGCCGCCGTCCAGTTTGGCCTTGCCCGTGACTGCAGTAGTGTTGTTGGCCAGCGTTGTGTTTACGGCGGCGATGGCATTGGTGTTGGTCAAGATTGCCGCATCCGCCGCCGCCACACTCGCCGTCAACACTCCTTCCGCCGAGGTCGCCCGCGTTGCTTCGGCAGTGATCGCATTGGCGTTGTTGGTGATCGCGGTATTCGCTGCAGTGATGGCATTGTTGTTGGCTGTCGCCGCGCTGGTGGCTGCGGCTACATTGGTGGTCAAGGCGGTGTCTGCCGCCTGGCGGGCTGCAGTTTCTGCACTCAGATTCGTCGTCAGCGTTGACTCCGCGCCCGTGGCGCGTGTCGTCTCAGCCGTGATGGCACTCGCGTCGGTCGCAATAGCACTCGTGTTTGCAGTAATGTTGGCTGTATTCGCCGCGATGGCTGTGTTGGCCGCTGCGAGATTGGTCGTCAACGTACTTTCCGCCCCTGTGGCCCGTGTGACCTCGCTTCCGATATTGGTCGACAGCGTAGTTTCTGCACCAGTCGCCCGCGTAGTTTCATTAGAGATCTCGGTCGCGTTGCTTGCGATCCCGGTATTTGCGGTTGCGATTGCATTCGCATTCGTCGTGATCGCTGTATTTGCCGTCGCTACATCACTCGTCAGTGTGCCTTCTGCACCCGTCGCTCGCGTCACTTCGTTATTCAGATTCGTGCTCAGTGCCGCTTCCGCTGCTGTGGCTCGCGCGGTCTCCACCGCAACCAAGTTGGCAAGCGAGTCCGTAAAAGCAATCGTCTTCGTATTGCCCGCAACACCATCGGGATTAAATTTCAGAAGTCCGGCTTCATTCCAGACGTCGCCGGATACAGGAGACGTTGGTCCCGCACCCGAAGCAACATTCAAAGAAGCATAAGCAGATGTACTGGCTGCCAATCCCTGTTTTCCATTTGTAAATGTGTTTCCGCCATCTCGCGTAGGTACATTTGCGCTCAAGCGTGCGTCGGAAACCGTTCCTGTAAGTTTTGCCGCATCCAGAGAACTGATGACCGTCGCATTTTGCGGTCCAGTCACGTCACCGGATAGCGATCCAGAAAATCCAGTCGCAT
>JAOAPH010000211.1 GCA_025462835.1 Candidatus Angelobacter sp.
TTCTTGTCCACCGCTTCCATCAACTCGTCGATGGTCTTCTCCCACTTGGCATCGCCGTTCAGCGCGCCCAGTGCGGAACCACGGACGACCGGCAGATCGTCGCCCGGGAACTGATACTTGCTCAGCAACTCACGGACTTCCATCTCTACCAGGTCGATCAACTCGGGATCTTCCACTGAATCGCACTTATTCAAAAACACCACGATGTACGGCACGCCTACCTGGCGGGCCAGCAGAACGTGCTCTTTGGTCTGCGGCATCGGACCATCAGTCGCAGCCACAACCAGGATTCCGCCGTCCATCTGCGCCGCGCCGGTGATCATGTTCTTGATGTAATCAGCGTGGCCGGGGCAATCAACGTGCGCATAGTGACGGTTCCCGGTTTCGTATTCAACGTGCGCCGTAGCGATAGTGATACCGCGCTCGCGCTCTTCCGGAGCGTTGTCGATCGAATCGAACGAACGGAACTTGATGTTCGGGTTGTGCTTCGACAGCACCTTCGTGATCGCCGCCGTCAGAGTCGTCTTGCCATGATCGATGTGCCCGATCGTTCCCACGTTCACGTGCGGCTTGCTGCGGTCAAATTTTTCTTTCGCCATGTTATCTCACTCGATAAAAATTAAATTGCGCTGCAAAAAACTTATGAGTACGCGTAAATCTTCTGGAACTTCCGCCGGATTTCTATGTCCACTTCCTCGATCCGGGTCAAATAAAATTCCCGCAACTGGCCTTGGTCGGAAGCCGGCATTTTCTTGTACAACTCCAATGCCGAAGCTGATCCGCTTACTACTTTGTTCAGCAACCCGCGGTTCAAAATCTCTTCAATCTGACGTACCAACAATCCATCACTGCTGATGGACTTCATGAACTTTGAAACATTGTCCTTGCCCAGAGCTTTGCTGATCAGGTCTTTCAATTGCTCGAATTCCGTGCTCTGGATCGCAATGCTCGCTTGTTCAAAAGCCATCTTTACCAAAACTCCGAATCAAATTTCTGGAGCGGGAGACGGGAATCGAACCCGCGACCAACAGCTTGGAAGGCTGTGACTCTACCACTGAGTTACTCCCGCCTTGCCCACTTCAAAACTTTTTGCAGGCTCTGACTCTAGTCAGGGCTAAAGCCCTGACCTACGGTTACTCCCGCTTTGCCCACCGCAACTGCTTTGCTGCAAACTCTGGAGCTGATGATCGGGATTGAACCGATGACCTCTCCCTTACCAAGGGAGTGCTCTACCAACTGAGCTACATCAGCCTTCAATTCTTTCGCGCGATTGCCGCCTGTGCGCGATCACAACTCTTAATGCAAAAAATCCCAGCACTACCATCGTAGCCAACCGGAATTTTTCGTCCGTCAACGTTCGCGCTGCAACCACTGCGAGCAACAACAACGCGCCCAACGCTACCAACAACCGATTCATCTACAACCGCCTGCTTGCTACCTGCTTCAAAACTGGTGGACAGGGGAGGATTCGAACCTCCGTAGCTCCAAGGAGCGGCAGATTTACAGTCTGCTGCCATTAACCACTCGGCCACCTGTCCAAACATCTAAAGCCGAGTCGGCTTCAGTCAACACAAAACGAGATTAGGACTGCAGGGCGATGCGTCGCGCAAAACAAAACTCCGCGGCCGATTATTGCCGTGGATGTGGAGGGTATCTCTTATTGGAAAAACCCTGCGGAAGAACGACGAAACGAACTGTTATTAAAGGGTTCCGCCGCAAGCGGCTTCACCCTCGCACTTTGTTCGCGCTATACGGCGCTCACTTCGTGCTCACCCTTGACTGCACTCAAACTAATCTGCTGCTCTGGAGCTGGCGAAGGGATTTGAACCCCCGACCCTCTGATTACAAATCAGATGCTCTACCAACTGAGCTACGCCAGCGAGAACCCTTTGTTTAAAGGTTGAGCGCTTCGCGCTTCACCCTCGCACTATGCTCGCGCTGATCCGGCGCTCGCTCCGTGCTCACTAGTAACTAAAATTCGCCCGCGCAGTCCAATTCCTCAATCCAATACTTCGCCAAAACTCACAAGGGACAACATGGCAGGATTGTTCCGGACACACGGGACAAGAATGAAAGGTTAGCACAACGGCATTCCGCGTGCAACTGACTGACTTCCTGAATTATAGCAAAAGTTTACTAATTCGTTAATCCTTGCCCTCTCCAGCCCCGGAATCCTGGATTGAAGCGGCCAGCGGACTCGCTGCAAACGCCGCTTCCTCAACCGCCACATCCGCGTCCGAAATAACGGTTTGCAGGCCTACTCCCTCGGCCGGGGTGCCGCTCCCCATCTCCTGTGCCAGTATCAACTTCCGCGCCTCGATCCGGAACGTGGGCAATTCCATAGTAAATAACGCCGCACCAACAATACAGGCAGCACCGCCAATGGCCAGCGTCAAAGGCGCGCCCAGCCGATGCGCTACCGCCCCTGCTGAAAACGCTCCGATCGGCGCCATCCCCATAAACATCATTGCATAGACTGACATGACCCTTCCCCGCAGACGGTCAGGAACCATCGATTGGATCAGCGTGTTTGACGCGGTCATCTGCATCATCATCGAGAATCCCAATAAGACGAGGATCGCCGCCGAAACCAGGTACCATCTTGAGAACGCAAACGCGATCAATGTAAATCCAAACGCGATCGATGCCCGTGACACCCACGTTCCCAGGCCTTTCACGCCCGACCGCATAGCCAGCGACAAGGCGGCGATCAGCGCGCCCAGCCCGGTCGCGCCCATGAGTATTCCCAATCCCCGCGCTCCAACGTGCAGGATCTGGTCCGCAAAGATCGGCATCAGCACCGTGTATGGCATGCCCACCAGACTCACTAGTCCGAGCAATAACAAGAGCGCGAGTATCGGTTTAGTGTGCCGGACAAAAGAAAATCCTTCTCGCAAATCCTCCAGCGCCGGACGATGCTCTTTCTTCGGCGTGTGATTCACCTTCATCATCATCAGGCCAACGATCACCGCAATGTAGCTCACGGCGTTTGCGAAAAAACACCAGCCCTCGCCGATGCTCGCTACCAATATTCCCGCCACCGCCGGGCCAACAATGCGCGCTCCGTTGAACATCGACGAGTTCAATGCGATGGCATTGATCAGATCTTCCCGCCCAACCATGTCCATGATGAATGCTTGTCTCGCCGGAAGGTCGAAGGCGTTCACCACGCCCAGCAATCCTGCCAGCAACATCACATGGAAAACCTGCACGCGGTTCGTCAACGTGAGCCACGCCAGAATGAAGGCCAGCACCATCGACGCAGCCTGCGTGGCCACCACTACACGATGTCGATTTTTGCGGTCAGCCACGATGCCGCCCACCGGCGACATCAGGAAGACCGGGAACTGGCTGGCGAATCCAACCGTCCCCAACAGCAACGCCGACCCCGTCAGCCGATACACCAGCCACGACTGCGCCACCGTCTGCATCCAGGTTCCGACCAGGGATATAAGTTGTCCGGCAAAGAAGAGTTGGAAATTACGATGTCTCAGCGCGCGCGCAACATTAGCTAATCTTTCAGGAGGCATAGCAGTTTTGATGCTCAGAAGTTTAAGTTTGCCGACTACTCTTATTCTTCAAGCTTAGCATCTCGAACGTGTGCGACATGTGTGCGGAAATAAAAGGTTGGCCCGAGATCGGTCGCGCCGAATGGTATGATTTCCCACACGTCCATGTCCTTTCGACGACGCAGAGTTTGGGTTCCCCTCACTGTTCTGTTCATCCTGCTCGCCATCGCTGGCGCGCTTTACCTGCGTCGACAGGAAGCTCCGGAAGCTGCTCGCCTTCTGCCGGAAAGCGATGCCGTCGTTTATTTCAATCTAAAGCCCATTCGACTCGCCACAAATTTCGGCGAGAAGCCCGTGTCCCACGAACCTGAGTATGAAGAGTTCGTCCGCCAGACCGGATTCCAATTCGAACGCGATCTCGACGAGGCTGCCATTGCCGTACATCCCGCGGAAACTCTTCCCGGCTCGCCTTCCTCACCCCGCGAGCGGCGATACTCGGACATTTTTGTCGGCCGATTCGATTCCACCAAGGTCACGCATTATCTTCACCAGCTCGCCACCGCAGTCGAACGATACAAAGACACTGACGTCTTCCTCATTCCGCACGAAGGCCGTTCCGTGCGCGTCGCCATCCTCAGTGTGGACACCGTCGCCGTCTCCAACAGCGCCGACGCTACAAACATAAAGGGCATGATCGACCGCTTTCACCAGATCGCCGCCCCGTTCGGCGGGCCCAGCTTGTTGCGCGAGCACTATCGCGATGTCCCTTTCGGCAGCACCGGCTGGGCGATTCTCCGCCTCTCAACTCCAGATGGACAGGCCGTTACACTTCCGCTACCCGGAGGCATCGCCTTCGCGTTGCCCAAAGGCACGGTCACGGTCGCATCAGTGCGATACGTAGGCAGCGTTCAACTCAAGGCTGAGGCTTTCGCTCCATCAGAATCCGACGCGAAACAACTCGCCGAATCCGCCAAGACTTTCCTGCAACTCTTCCACAGCATCGAAATCAACACCCAGCCCAGCGGTCCCGATCCAGACGTCAAGGCGCTATTCGACAGCTTTCAAGTTGAACAGCAAGGTAACCGCGCCATCCTCTCCGCCGAACTCCCCCGCGGATTCCTGCGCAAGATCCTGAGCGAAGCCCCGGCAGCAATTGGCGCTCCGCCCGCATCAGAGCCAGCGCCGAAGAAAATTCCTGAGAAGAAGCCAGGCAAGAAAAAATAGCGCCACCGAAATCAACCGTAGCGAAATTTAGGAAGCATCGCACTGGAAAGCACCGCGAAATAACGCCGGTGTCATCCCGCAGCGTAGCGGAGGGATCTGTTTTTGGTTTTGAATTTACTGAAAGCTGAAAGCTGAAAGCCGACAGATGGATATCCGCGCAAATCCGCGGCCGCACTTGCTTTTGATTTTGTTTTTGATTTAGCTAAAGGCTAACTGCTAACCGCTAGTTCAATCCCCGTGACTTGCCACTTCCACGGGATTCAGCGTCATCCGCATGTACTTGTGGGGATTTACAGCAACGTCATTGATGTGAACTTCGTAATGCACGTGCGGTCCGGTGCTGCGTCCGCTCAGGCCAACGTATCCGATCACGTCGCCGCGCTGCACGTGCTGTCCTACCGTGACCGCAAATCCCGACATATGTCCGAACAGCGTGTTGTATCCGTGGCCGTGATTGATGGTGATTGTCTTGCCATAACCATTGCGGGTGCCGGCTTCTTCAATGACGCCATCGGCCGGCGCTATGATCGCCTGCCCGTAGCCGCCGCTGATGTCCACTCCACGATGGAATGCGCCTTCACCGTTGAACGGGTCAGTACGCTCACCGAATGAACTCATGATGCGGCCTTGCAGCGGCCATAATGACGGCGCCGAAGCCAGCTTCATCCAATCATTCAGCGTCGCGTTGTGCGTGCCGTATCCCACAGCCATCGTCGCTACGCCCGACATCGCCGTACTTCGCAGGGCATAGAATTGGTCCACCGAATTCGTAAATCGCTCAGCTGCGAATCCATCTTGGCCATCCTTGATCAGCATCGGCTCGGATTTCAATCCGTATAGCGCCGACACCTCGCTCGCCAGCGATCCCAACGATGCCACTTGAATCTCTTTCTCTTCCGCCACTTTTTCCAGGGTGTTGTAGTTCTTCTTGAGGCTTTCTTTTTCGTCGCGCAGTTGGTTGAACCGCAGCGTCTTGGCTAGCATCCGCGTGTAGGACCCGGCCATGCCTGTGATGGTGAACATTCCAATCACCGCGCCGGCTACGAACACATACAAATAATGAAGCGGAATGGGGATCTTCAGCAGTTGTCCGTCTGAATCCCGCGCCACAAACATTATGTAATAGCGTTTCCGCAAGAGAGAATGCTCCGCCTTCTTATGTTCTAGAACTTCGAAATATTTCTTAATTTAAGGTCGCTGTGTTCGGCGAGGATACTGACCAGTCCCGTCTTGGGAAACTGAACTGGAGTTGGGGTACCGCACCGTGGCTGTTTTCCGAGTTGGTTTGCTCGGTATGCAGCCCATTGACCTTGAGCCCTTAACGCTTGGCCAGACTTGATGAGGATCAGTTCCAAGACGGTATCAAACCAGCTTCTTTCATGTCAACCTCTGGATAGATGCTTTCACCGTTACTTACGTTGGCAACAGCATGGCCGTTAGTGTATGCAAAATGGTAAATAGGACGATGCTACTCCCGGCGAATGGGTTGGACTTTGGTCACTCTGTCAGGTTGTCATCCCGCAGCGCAGCGGAGGGATCTGCTTCGTCTTCTGGCTGCGAGCCAGATGCTACTATCTCCCCGTGCCCTCGTCGGAAAAGACACTGATCTCCCGCATCCGCAAACTGGCCGGATCCGGCAAGCGCTCCATAATCAAGGGTATCGGCGACGACTCCGCCATCCTCCGCCCTCCCGCAGGACACGACCTCCTCGTCACCACCGACTTCAACCTGGAAGGCACACACTTCCGCCGCGAGTGGCACCCGGCTGACTCTGTCGGACACCGCTGCCTTGCCCGCGGCCTCAGCGACATTGCAGCCATGTGTGGCGAACCCATCGCGGCGTTATTGTCTTTGGCTCTCCCCGCCGACCTCCCGCAAAAATGGGTGGACGATTTTCTCCGCGGCTTCCTCGCCCTAGCAAATCGATTCGACGTCACTCTAGCCGGCGGCGACATCGCGGAATCGAGATCCGGGATTCTCGCAGACGTCATGGTCATCGGCTCCGCCCGGAAGGGAAAGGCCATCCAGCGCTCCACCGCCCGCGTCGGCGACATGATTTACGCCACCGGCACTCTGGGAGCTTCAGCCGCGACACTAAGAACGCTATTCGAAGCCGGAAAAGCTCCAAAGCGAGTGCGTCACAATGAACGGTTGCCCCACCCTTATCGCGAAGCGATAGGGTGGGAAAACCAGAAATTCCAAACGAAACGGGTGCCCCACTCTGAGCGCAGCGAAGGGTGGGAACGCCATTTCTATCCCGAACCGCGTCTTGCCATCGGCCGCTACCTGCGCGAGCACCGACTCGCCACTTCCATGATCGACCTCAGCGACGGACTCTCCACCGACCTCGCCCACATCTGCGAAGAGAGCGGAGTAGGCGCAACACTGAACCAGAACCTGATTCCAATCGCGAGGAACGCCGACCTCGACCTCGCACTCCACGGTGGTGAAGACTACGAACTGCTATTCACAGCACGCAAGTCCGCCAAGATGCCCGTTGAGATAGCAGGCATTCCCGTGACCGAGATCGGCTGGATCACCCGCGAGAAGAAGTTGTTGATCACTGATTGCAAAAGCTCGCCAAAGAAGTTAAAGGTAAGAGGCTGGGAACATTTCAAAAAGTAAACAGGAGCGACAAAGAAATGAAGAGAGTCCTGCTAGTCCTATGTGTGTCTATGCTCGTGACCATTCAGGCGGGTGGCCAGCTTTCGGAACAGAAAAGTTTGGTTACAGTTACCGGCACTGGCGAAATAGAAGTCGTGCCTGACGAAGTCTCACTCTACATTTCGGTTCAGAATTTTAATTCGGACGCGTCAGTGTCTCGGACCGAGAATGAGCGCCGCACAAAAGCCGTCATTTCGGCCATCCAGAAACTGGGAGTAGACACGAAGGATTATCAAACCAAATTCTCGTCAATTGATCCACGTTACAAGGGCGATGATGACGCGAGACAGTTGCTGGGGTATGTCTCCGACAACAGCGTGTCCGTCAAATTGCGGGATGTCTCAAAACTGATGGAACTCAAGACGAAGGTTATATCAGCAGGTGCAACCTCAATAGGTCAGATCAAATTTTCCACTTCTCGATTGACTGAGCTCCGGGCTGAAGCCCGCGTGTTGGCTCTAAAAGCAGCCAAACAAAAAGCTGCTTTTATGGCTGAACAACTGGGGCAAAAGATAGGCAAAGCATTCACCATTTCCGAAGTGGCAAATACTCCCGGGTACGGAATGATGGCGAATGCTATTCAATATTCGGATAGCGGCGAGGGGGCTGACCAAGGAAACGTGACTGCAACAGGAGTACTTTCAGTGGTGGAGAAAATCAGCGTGAGTTTTGAGCTGATATAGCGATAAACCGCCAACGTCACAGACGTTCCGACAGAATACGATATTCCGCATAAAGTTCAGGTCACATTTCGTGACCTCAATTCAAATCCGCTCTGATCCGCCTTTATCCGCGGTTAAAGCCTTTGATCTTTATCCGCGTTCATCCGCGAAAATCCGCGGCAAAGGTTTTGTTTTTGAGCTAAAGGCTAAGAGCTAACAGCTGAGAGCTGCCTACTCCCCCGCTCTCTCCACCACGATCGGCAGCGGCGTCTTCCGGTCCTGCCCGACGGTCTTCGTCTCCATCGGACGCGGATTGGCCTGCATCGCACTCGCCCGCTCGTCAAACTTGCCGAATATCATTTTGCCCGCGGTCGTCTGCAAAACCGACGTCACCGACACATCCACGTTCTTGCCCATCATCTTGCGCGCGTTGTCCACAACGACCATGGTGCCGTCGTCCAGATATGCGACACCCTGGTTGTACTCCTTGCCTTCCTTGAGGATGAAGACGCGCATGATCTCGCCCGGCAGCACGATCGGCTTCAGTGAGTTCGCCAGCTCGTTGATGTTCAACACTTCCACGCCTTGCAGCTGCGCCACTTTGTTCAGGTTGAAGTCATTGGTCATGATCTTGGCTTCGTACATCTTGCCCAGCTCGATCAACTTCAGGTCCACTTCGCGCACAGACGGAAAATCATCTTCTACGATCTGGATATTCAGGTTCGCCATCTTCTGCAGTTTGGCCAGGACATCCAGCCCGCGACGCCCGCGGTTTCGCTTTAACGAATCCGCCGAATCGGCCACCAACTGCAGTTCGCGCAACACAAATTGAGGGATCACCAGCACGCCGTCGAGAAAGCCGGTCTCGGCGATATCCGCAATGCGACCGTCGATGATCACGCTGGTGTCGAGGATCTTCTGGCTCTTGCGACCTTTGTTCTCCGCGCCAAAGACGCCGCCCAACGCTGCCAGGTTCAGCAAGTCGCCCTTGCTCGCGCCCACGATCAGCCCCACGTAGGACATCAACAGCATCACCAGCAGTTCCAGAAATTTTTGTGTGCTGCCCGCCACCAGACTATCTCGAATGACCAGGCTGAACAGGTAGGCGCCGAGGATTCCTAGAATGCTCCCGATCACAGCTCCAATCAGCTGCTTCAGGCTCACGCGGCGCAGACGCATTTCGAAGACGATAACGGCTAGGCCGATCAGCACACCCGCAATGAGTGCCTCGATCTTGTTCAACCCGAAGGGCTGAATCACCCAGGAGGCCACCGCGACGAAGACAATAAAGGCAAAACGTATGATTAACAGGTCCAACATTGGGACCTCCTGTATTAACCGCTCAAACTATATGAACCACAACGAGCGACGCACCTCATCCGGCAAAGCACGCCCACAGCCAGTAATCGGACAACAATGATTTTGCAGATCCAAGTATCGGAGCAGGTATGAATTATGTTGCTCCGGTTATTCGCGCTGCCTTTGAATGAACCTGATTAAATCCAGCTACTATGCCGGAAAAGTATATACCTGAAAAGATGCCAATCTCTGTGCTCTGGCTGTTTCAGGTCGCTGAAATACTGGAGCAGCTAACGTCTCGGTTATCTCTCCAGTAAACATCTAGGGCATATTTGGTGTTGACCTAAAAAGCAACAAAGGGCATCTTCTTACCTGCGGTCCACGCCAGCGTCTCAGCAGGACACAGCATAGAGACCAAGGCAAGCGTAACCATGCTCAGTTGCGCTGGACTCGCACAGTTCTTTATTAGGATTGATATTGGCCCTCCCCAAACAGGGAGATGAGCGGCCGATCGTCCTCCAGAGCTTTGGAGACGGACAAAACGGCCGGCGTAAAAATCTCGGGGGAGAAAGAAAACGCCGGCCATTTTGTTTGAGCCCACCTTATCTTGTCCCGAACGGATGTGAGGGAGCCCTCTTCCTCCGTAAATTCCGCAGCATGAACCAACGGTTAGCCGAAGCACCTGGCGATTTACGGAGCCTAGGCAGCTTCTTTGCCTAGCCGGTGTAGATCCGTGACATCCGTGGCGAGCTTTTGATTTTGATTTCACGAGCCACTGCCCACTAGCCACTATCCACTGACTTATTTACACTGCCTTGCATGAAAGCAATCGTTGTTCCCCGGCGCGGCGGTCCTGACGTCCTTGAATTGCGTGACCTTCCAGATCCAGTTCCCAATCCGCAAAAGGACGAGGTGCTGGTGGATATCGAAGCCGTCGGCGTGAACTTTGCAGATACCGTCCAGACGCAGGGCATGTATCCCCACGGCCCGCGGCCACCGTATGTTCCCGGACTCGAATTCGCCGGGCGTATTCACGGCGCGCCCTCCCCCTCATCCAACGCCCGCGTGATGGGATTTACCCCCACCGGCGCTTATGCCGAGCAAGTGGCCGTCAGCAAAAAGGCTTTGATGAAGGTTCCCGAGGGATGGTTCGCAGCAGAGGCCG
Source organism: Candidatus Angelobacter sp. (assembly GCA_025462835.1). Classification (GTDB taxonomy): domain Bacteria; phylum Acidobacteriota; class Terriglobia; order Terriglobales; family Acidobacteriaceae; genus JAICLA01. The sequence goes on from JAOAPH010000211.1 coordinate 10,524, forward strand.
CGGCTTTTCCCGTGAATTATTTCACTGCTTATTTCGGATATTGGATGGCCGGCCTTTCTGATCCTGCAGCCAATGCCAGAGGGGGAAGAAAAAAACGTGTGCTCATTCATGCAGTAGCCGGCGGCGTCGGCACCGCTGCGGTGGAGATGGGTAAAGTTCTCGGACTGGAGATATTCGGGACCTCTTCGTCGCAAGAAAAACTGGACAAGGTCAAACAGCTTGGCGTGCATCATGGCATCAACTACAAGATCAACGACTACGAAAAAGTCATCGCCGAACTCACTCACGGTCAGGGAGTGGATGCAGTCTTTGAAATGCTCGGTGGCGAACACACCGCCAAGAGCACCCGATGTCTCGCCGACCTGGGTCGCATCATCATCTACGGCATGGCCACAGGACAAACTCCGCAATTTGATTTCATGGCCATGTTCCAGAAGAACATCAGCGCGCACGCGCTCTGGCTCACGCCGCTCACCGCGCATCAGGACCTGATGATGCAGGCATGGGCGGCGATGTCACCGTGGATCGTCGAAGGCAAACTTCGCCCCATCGTCGGCGCGCAACTCCCACTCGAACGCGCAGCCGACGCCCATCGCCTCCTGCTGGAAAGAAAGAATTACGGAAAAGTCGTGCTCACCATCTGAATTCCTGTTAACCAAAATCCTTCTACTCCGTCTATACCTGCAGCAGGAAAGTAGAACCTGCAATCACAGATTTGGGATTTCGGTAGAGCAGGATGCAATCTCGCGGGACTTCTGCGTCCATTGCATTCTCCTAGAGGACAGTCGAAATTTTTCCCAATGAGCCCTCGCGGGTAAAGGAGAATCTTTCGATGAAGAAGTTTGGCATCACATCCGCAACAATCCTGGCGCTTTTGCTTTGCGTTACCAGCGCTTTCGCAGCATCTACGAAGAACCTGAATGTAACTATGCCCGTAACCGTGAACGGCACGGCCATTCCCGAAGGACAATACAAACTCACCATCGCAGACGATGGACAAGTCACGATTGCCAAAGGCAAGAACGTACTCGTGACCGCCCAGGGGAAGTTGGTGGAGCGTCCATCCAAGGCCGACTCCGACTCCATCGTCATCCGCACGCAGCCGGACGGCACACAGAAACTCACCGAGGTGAATTTCGGCGGACAAAAATCTGCTCTGGTCTTCACCGAATCCGATTCCAAGACTTCAGGCAACTAAGTTAGCTCGCAAAAAAATGAAGGGAGCGCGATCAGCGCTCCCTCTTTTTTCATTTGCTTCGGGCCGAGCTCGTGCTACTTGTCGTAGGACAGCACATCATTGTAGTAGTTGATCATTGCGCGCTTGGGGCGATCTTTCAGCACTGCGAGCGGGATTGCCTGCTCAATGCTGTTGTTCCCTTGTATGGGCACTATGCCCAGTTTCACCACCTGTCCATTGGCCAGTTCCAGGTACAGTGGCACCAGCATCTTGAAACCGTCGCTCACGTTCTTTTGCGTGATCTTGATTTTCAGGTTTAAGTCGCTACCCACATTGCCATTGATCGACTGGTCAAGGCTGTAGCCGGGCAGCTCCGTCCCATAGACGTACGGATTGAAGAACCAATCCATCTTGTGGTTCCGGTCCAGGTCCATTTGCGGAGTCATATGTTTTTCCACCATAGCCTTGAAATCTTCGGTGCTGGCCGGCTTGTTCATGTAGGTGATGACAAAGTCCCTCATCATGTCGCGAAAGAGATCGTCTCCCTTGTTCTTGTCCCACATCATCATTCGCACCATGTGCAGGATGTATCCGCCCTTGGGATAGATCAGCCGCCGGGCCACCGCCCCTCCCACTTTGGAATTGTCCAGCCGATATCCCATCGTGAGTGGCCCCACATCGATTGCGCGAAAACCTTTGATGTTCTTCTCAGTGATGAGGTCACGCTCATCGTTCCAGAACTTGATGAATTGCTGGTTATTGCGCGTGGCCTGGATGAACAGGGACGCTGACATTTCAGCGAACCCTTCGCTCATCCATTGGTCCCGGTAAGAACTCCATCCCACTGCGTGCCCCCACCACTGATGCGCCACTTCGTGCGGCCCAACCACCTCCCAATAGCCGCGCGTGTCGTCCAGTCCCAACTGGTGTCTGACGGTGCCGTCAAAGAACACACAGATGGGTAGATATACCAGTGCCGGCCATGACTGCCCAAAGGTGCACGCCGTCTGCTGCGTCATTGCCACTCGCTTATACGGGCTCGCGCCGAAATAGGTCGAGTACAAAGCCATGGCTACCTGGGCCTCAGCAAGGGGCTTCTTCATCAGAGTGGTGGTGTCCATTGTGCCAAGAGCCACGCCGCTGCTGCGAGGATTGAGGCTAAGCCCGCCATCCACCGCACCCTGCAATCCTCGCACCCAATCGGGCGGGTTCTCATTGGCATACGCCTCCGCCGTAAAATCCTTGCCCACAAATTCCAAGTGCTTGAAATTTCCGAAGTTGAATCCGGCGACTGCCTGGGGCACCTCGCTCTTCCATTCGGAAACGTTCTCGCTGCCTTCGTCTGTGGCACGCAACCGGGTGCCCGTCGCGACCATGGTCATCTTTTTGGGGATGCGGAACGTCATCTCATAAGTCGAATAGTTACCCTCATTGGTGTTAGGGAACCAGTTGGTGCGCGCTACCGGAAAGTAATTGCCTCCGCCTTCATTCGTCACAGCGTCCTTGCCGCTGTAAGTGGTCTGCAGCACGTATTGTTCTCCCAGCCCCAGCGGCTTCGGTAAGATCACGCTGAACTGATAGTCGTCGTCCTTTCCTTCCTGAATGAATGACAACTGCTCTCCCGCGCCATTCGTCACAGACGACACTCTCAGCGTTTCAAACAAATCCAGCGGAACCACTTGTAGTCCGCTTTGCAATGCAACGAGGGTCGTTTTCGCGCTGCCATTCATCCTTCCGCTCTTTTCGATTTGCGTGTCCAGCTTCTGTTTCTCGATTGCGAACGACGCATTGCGCTGAGTGCCTGAGGCGAGACCGTTCTTGTATTCGTCGGAAAAGTGAAACGCCGCCCATACGCCGAAATGCTCGTCGTCCCAGGTTTCGAATGCCACCTCCTCCGGCGCCCATTCAGGAAGCCCGTTCGGATCAATGGAATAAATCTCTTTGCTGTTGTACTTGCTGCCTTTAATGAAGGCGTAGAACAACCCGCCCTGCTGCTTTCCCATGATGTCCTGAAGGATTCGGGCATCAAGGTTGTAGTGCAGCTTTTTTCTCAGCGCGTGTTTTGCTGAATCCAGTTCCCCAGATCCGGAAGCATTTCCGGTGGATGTTCCCGCGACCTTCTTGATCTCTTCATATGTGCCGTCAGTGAATCGCAAGACCACGGTGGCGAACTCCTCGTGGATGGCCTGCTCCTTTGTAAGTGCTGAGAGGCTGTGCTTCTCAGACCATAGCGGCGGCACCATGGAAAACGAACCTGTTCCCAGAAATACCGCGCCCGTCACCTTTCCGTTCACCGGTGCCAAAAACTGGAAGACGCCGGTTTTGAAGGTGAACTCGCCCGCATCACGCTTCAGCACCAGGTTGTTCGCCGATGCCGTCTCTCCACTCAATCCAACATTGCGTAGCTGCTGATACATGGGGTCGGAATTCGGTGCCTTCGCCGGTCCCGTGGGCTTAACTTCATTCTGCTCGGCAGGACGTTTCTCCAACTCCTGCGCGAAAGTGACCAGGTTGCAGGTGATGGACAAAGAAACAGCCAGGAACGCGGATCGCAATCTCATGAAATCTCCGTGGATCAGGGGAAGTGAAGAGGGGATTATCCACGTTTGTAGCTGAATTGAGAAGAACTTTTAGCGCTTTTCCGACTTTCGTAACAAAGGAAAAGGGACGCTCTCGCGTCCCTCTCCTGACCACTGACTACTGCCTACTAAGTACTAGTACTTAGGCATCTTGGGATCGACCTTATCCGCCCAGGCCAGTATCCCACCTGTAAGGTTTCGCACTTTGGTGAACCCGGCTTGGCGCAGGAAGTCGACGGCTTTTCCGCTGCGCACGCCCGAGCGGCAATGCGCCACAATGTTCCTGCTGGAATCGAGTTCACTCACGCGCTTGGGCAGGTCGCCCAGCGGGATCAGGTGGCCGCCGATATTGCAAATCTGATATTCGTGCGGCTCGCGCACATCCAGGACGAAGACGTCTTCCTTCGCGTCCAATTTCTTCTTCAACTCTTCCACGCTGATCTCCGGCAAGCTCTGTGACATGTTCGCTGTGGTCTCCTCCCCGCGGATTCCGCAGAACTCATTGTAGTCAATCAGCTCCGTCACAGTCGGATTTACGCCACACACAGGACACTCCGGATTTTTCCGCAGTTTCAATTCGCGGAACTTCATTCCCAACGCATCCACCAGCAGCAATCGCCCGACCAGCGGATCGCCGCTGCCCAATATCAATTTGATCGCTTCGGTCGCTTGGATCAGTCCGACCAATCCTGGCAGGATTCCCAGCACTCCGCCTTCCGCGCACGATGGCACTAGCCCCGGCGGCGGCGGCTCCGGATACAAACACCGGTAGCACGGCCCTTCTTTCGTCCCGAATACGCTTGCCTGCCCTTCGAAGCGGAAGATCGAACCATAGACATTCGGCTTGCCTGTGAGCACGCAGGCATCGTTGACCAGATATCGCGTAGGAAAATTGTCCGTGCCATCGACGATGATGTCGAAGCCCTTAAATATCTCCAGCGCATTCGCGCTTGTCAGCCGCGTCTCGAATTTCCTGACTTCGACAAACGGATTGATCTCCTTGATCTTCTCCGCCGCCGAATCCAGCTTCGGCCTGCCTACGTCGGAAGTGAAGTGGATAATCTGGCGTTGCAGGTTGGTGAAATCAACCACGTCGAAATCCACCAGCCCCAGCGTGCCTACGCCCGCCGCCGCCAGGTACATGGCCAGCGGTGAACCCAACCCGCCGGTGCCGATGCACAGCACCTTCGCGGCCTTGAGTTTCAACTGGCCATCCATGCCCACCTCGGGCATGATCAGGTGGCGCGAGTACCGCAGCACCTCTTCGTTGCTGAGTTCCACTTTCTTCACGGTCTTTGCGGAGACGGTCTCTTCAGAAATTGTAGTCGTCATAAATGATTTGCTGCGGAAAATGCGACTTCAGTGTATTTCGCCGGATACAACGCTGCCGTGGTTCCTCGAAGTCGCATGCCCCACGATTGCGCTCCAGAGGAGCGCGATGTTTATAGAATCGCCAATCTCGTTATCCAATCTCCGTAGGAGCGACATGCATTGGCTAGGGACGACAGCCCCCCGCAATCGACGGAATAATGCTCAACGAGTCACTCTCCCTGACCGCCGTCGCTTCTTTATCCGCTAGGTACCGCACATCTTCGTCGTTCAAATAGACATTCACGAACGCGCGCAGCTTTCCTTCGGCTGTATATAAATGCTTGCGCAGGTCAGGATGCCGCATGATCAGAGCGTTCAAAGCCTCGCTTACCGTGCTCGCGGGAATCTCAACGGTGTCGTGCTTGTCCGCGTATTGCCGCAAAGGAGTTGGAATATGGATTTTCATTCACTGAAAGAGATGCGAGGGCAAACCAGATAGTTTCAGGGAATCGGCTTCTCCGCTAAACAACTTCGACCGTCTCATCTTCAAACCGCTTGCTCTCTTCATCGATTCCGGCAAGGACAAACGAATACGTTCTGCTCGCGATTCCCGCCTCAACACTGGTGATCACGTAGGAACACGCGAACCAGTGTGCCTCAGTCAGGTCCGTATTCGACCATCGCGCCGGATGATCGGGATGCGAATGGTAGAACCCAATAATGTCCATCCCCTGCTCACGCGCCTTGCGCTGCGCGGCTATTAACTCTTGCGGGGCAATGTTGTACCGGTTCTGAGGAGAATCTTCGCGGGTGTTTCCGCAGCGCACCACCTCTCGCACCACCCTGGTGCCATCATCCATCTTGCCCAGCAACACTCCGCAGCACTCATGGGGATAGGTCTCCTCGCCATGCTTGCGGATTGCTTCGTAGTCAGAATTGGAGATTCTCAACATTCCACTTACCGTGTTCGCATTACTCCCCAAATCCCCAGCTTTTCTCTGTGCCTCTGTGCCTCTGTGGTGAAAGCGCTCTTATTCTTCCCAGAACCGCTCACTCAAATACTTGTCAGCGGAATCGCAAAGAATAGTAACAATCACACCATCCTTTCCGCCACTCGCAACATATTCCCGCGCCACCTGCATCGCTCCCACCACCGCCGCCCCTGACGAGATCCCCACCAGCAGCCCTTCTTCTCGCCCCAGCTTCCGCACCATCGCATACGCATCTTCGGTAGAAATCTCGCGGTCTTCGTCGGCAATGGTCGGATCGTAAATCCTCGGAACGATCGCCGTGGCCATGTGCTTTAGACCTTCAAGCCCGTGGAATGGTGAGTCCGGTTGCAATGAAATACATCGGATGCTCGGATTAAGTTCCCTTAGACGTCGCGACACTCCCACGAAAGTCCCGCTCGTTCCCAAGGTCGCGACGAAATGCGTGATCCGCCCTGCTGTCTGCTCCCATATCTCATTTGCGGTGCCGTGATAGTGCGCTTGCCAGTTGGCGTCATTGGAGTACTGGTCCGCATAGAAATATTTCCCTGGCTCGGCGGACACCAACTCCTGCGCCTTTCTGATCGCGCCGTCTGAACCATCGCCTGGGTCGGTCCAGACCACGTCTGCGCCGTATGCCTTCAAGATGCGCTTGCGTTCCAATGAAACATTTGACGGGATGCACAATGTCACCGGAATTCGCTTTGCTGCACAGATCATCGCATAGGCGATCCCCGTATTGCCGCTGGTTGCATCCAAGAGGATCTTGCCCCCCGTGAGCTTCCCTTCGCGCTCTGCCTGCTGGATGATGTTGCTGGCGGCGCGGTCCTTTACTGATCCGCCCGGATTGTGCCACTCGGCCTTGCCCAAAATTTGCACTTCAGGCATCTCCGATGCAATCTTTTCCAGCCGCAGCAATGGCGTATTGCCAATGCGCTCCAGCAAACTTTCGCCCAGCAATCGTGATTGCGTTTCCACCCGCATAGTCTCTTTCTAGTTACCCTGGTTCCTTTTAGAAAGTTGCCGCATCCCACCATTCTGTGCGACAGTTACTCTTTCCCGCTTAGATGTTGCACTAGACTATTGGTTTCGGCAAAGTACTTGCGGGTTCTCAGGACAAAATGAAGAAGACCAAAGAACACACATACGAAGAAGCTGTTGCATGGCTTCGCGACCACGGTTTCGATATTCTCGAAGCCCCGGCCACTCCCAACCGCATCTTTCTAAAGAAGTACGGCTGCTCGGCGGCCATCGAGCGCGCTGACGACGGACACGCCAAACTCTTCGCCAAGCCCGGCTACCTCATCAACGGCGAGATCTCCCGCCTCATCGACAAGGGCTTCCAGAAATTCCTGAAGACCACCAAGCTCGAAGTCCCCGCCAGCGCGGACCACCTGAAAGCCATCCACCAGTTCGCGGAAGAATTGCGCGAAGGCGTCGGCGCCATCAGTTTGTATAACGAATCCCTTGGCACCGTCAGCGACCGCTACGTTTATGATCGTGTCCAGGACCGTGACGAACCCAAACCCGAGCGCCCGAAGCGCCCCTGGGAGAAGGTGAAAGCAAAGAATTCGAAGAAGCCGGCCTGATCCTAGTCTGAACGAAATCAGGTTTTCTGGTTATACTTCGCAGTCATGCCTGCCTCGCAGCCCATCCCCACCCTCGCGTGGTTTGATATAGATGACCCCGCCTCTTCGTCGCTCGACGATCTAGCCCAGCGCTACCAACTCCATCCACTCGAAATAGAAGATTGCCGGCACGGCCGCCAGCGCGCCAAAACTGACGAGCATGAGAATTACATTTTTTGTGTGTTCAAGCACCTTCACCCCGACAGGGGCATAGATTTCGACGACGCTGACATTTTCGTCGGGCGCGATTTTATCATCACCGTCCACACGCCTGCCGACAGGATCGATCGCGTTCGCGCCCGCGCAGTCGAAGAGAAGATCACACGCGTAGACCGGCTTTTCTACATTCTCCTCGATGAGATCGTTGACGGATACCTCCCCGTGCTCGACAAGCTCTCAGACGAAACTTCAGAGATCGAGAGTTCGGTCCTTGAACACCCGGACCCGGTCATGCTCAAGCGCATCTTTGAACTGAAGCGCAAGCTCATCGAGTTCCGCCGCGAAGCCAACGCCATGCGTGAAGTGGTGAACACCCTCATGCGGCGCGAGGGCGGGATCCTGGGTGACGACCTCGACCCCTACCTGCGCGATGTCTATGACCATCTCATTCGCACAGTCGACCTCATTGAGACCTATCGTGACCTGCTTACCGGCTCCCTCGACATCTATCTCTCCGCCGTTGCCAACCGCACCAACGAGGTCATGAAGGTGCTGACCATCTATGGCACCGTCGCCCTGCCCTTGATCATCATCACCGGATTTTTCGGAATGAACCTGCCGCTTCCGTTTCAGCATTCCCCGCACGCTTTGGCTTATACGATAGGAATCATGGCTCTCTCCACCGTCGCCGTACTCATCTATTTCAAGGTGAAACGCTGGTTTTAACCCATTTCTGGCGTTTGCAGTAGAATTTGTGCAACCCCCGAGGAGGGCCATATGAAGAAAACCCTAGCGAGACTCCTAATGGCAGTGATGTCGGCGATTCTGTTTTCATCACTCACATTCGCGCAAACCGCAACCGAGACCAAGAAGTCCACCAGTTCTGACAAGACGGCCAAAGCTGCTACCGACGACAACACAAAGGACAAGTCGGAAGCCAAAGTGGACTTGAACTCCGCATCCAAGGAGGACCTCAAGGCACTGCCCGGAATCGGCGACGCCTACGCCGACAAGATCATCGCCGGACGTCCCTATGCCAACAAACGGCAGCTGGTCTCCCGTAACATCGTTCCGGAATCCGCTTACAAGAAGTTTTCCGACAAGGTGATCGCCAAGCAGGACAAGAAAAACATGGCGAAAAGCGACAGCACCGAAAAAGCCACCAGCACCAAACCAAAGAAACAGTAGTCAAAACTTTCAGCAACAAAAAGCGCTCCTCGTGAGCGCTTTTATTTTTGCCTATGTGGCACAGAGCCTGCCCTGAGCGAAGTCGAATGGGCCCTCGGCTGTGTGGTCATCCTGAGCCCAGCAGAAAGCGTGACGGGGTCGAAACCAAGGAGCCCTGGCACTCTGCTACCTGTTTGCAACACCGCTTACACGCTCACCCCCTCGTCCCCTTTGTGAAACCTTTGTGTCCTTCGTGTTTTCAGGTTTGAGGCTCGCGTCCAACAAGCAGCTAAGTGCTAACTGCTGAATGCTGCCTTTTCCACTCCACACTGTAAGCATCCAACGGCTCTGCTTTTCCCTTTACCTTCAACGGCGGCAATGCCGAAATCGCAAACTTTCCGCTCAGTTCTTCCGCTGTCATCTTGGAGATGATGATCTGCCCCGGCCCGGCATTCGACATCAACCTCGACGCCGTATTCACCGCATCACCGATGACTGTGTAATCGATCCTGCGCGGCGACCCGATGTTCCCCGCCGTCACGATCCCAGTGTTGATGCCGATCCCAACCTTTAGCTCGGGCCAGCCCCGTGCCGACGCGTCACGGTTCATCTCCACCAGCAATCGCTGGATCTCGACCGCCACCTTCACCGCGTTCACCGCGTCGTTGCCTTTGCTGATCGGCGCGCCGAACACCGCCATCACTGCGTCCCCGATATATTTGTCCAGCGTGCCGCCGTTATCGAAGATCACGTCCGTCACCCGGGTGAAGTATTCGTTCAACACTTCCACAATCTTTTCCGGCGCCATCCGCTCGCTAAGGCTAGTGAACCCGCGGATGTCGGCAAACATCACGCTCACCTTCTGATTGATTCCGCCCAGTTTCACTCCGGTCGGGTCGGCCGCGATCATCTCCACCACGTCGGGCGAAAGAAACCGTTCTAGCGCCGACCTCTGTACTGCGCTCTCCGCCAACTGTTCATGCGCCGCCGCGTTGTCGATAGCATTCGCGGCCTGCGTCGCCACCAGCGAAAACACATTCAGCTCTTCCTGCGTGAATGCGGCCTTGCGCTGCATGTTGTCCACATACAGGATCCCAAACAGCCGTTGTGATCCCACCAGCGGCGCGCACATTGCGGACCGCAATCCTGAGATCTTCAGGCTCTCGCTCTCGCTGAAGCGCTCATCTTCGCTCGCGTCAGTGATCAGGATCGGTTGCGGCTCTTTCTTGATCCGCTCCAGGATGGTTTGGCTGAAGATGATCCGCGGCTGGTCCACCGCTCCTGCAGCTGGAGCATCGCGATACTTCACCTCCGTCTCTCGCCACACCTCGCCTTTCTTGTTGAAGAGCATCATGAATCCGCGCTCCACGCCTTCAATGCGGAAGCTCAGCTCCATCACTTGCGTTGCAATGTCATCAATCGATAATTTCGAATTTAGCGCCTTGCCCGCGTCGTAGAGGACGGTCAGCAGGTAATTCTCGCGTTCCAGTTTGCGGATGCTCTGCAGCATGGCGGATGGCGAAGTGTTAGCCGCAACCGCCTCCGACCGCAGCGACAATTGCAGCTCGCCCCTCAGCACATGATTGAGTGTGGATGGGATCTCGGCTTTTTTTACGATCAGCGCCGAATCATTGAAGCGCTCGAACTTCAGTCCATAGACGCCGATCTTGATCGCGTCTCCGTCATTGAGGGCTGTGTCGGCGGGAATGCGTTCGCCATTGATGAGCACGCCGTTGGTGCTGCCTCGGTCGGCGATGGTGATGACATCGTTTTCCAGCAGCTTGATCACCGCATGGAAGCGGCTCACGCTGTTGTCATTCAGGACCAGATCATTGGCGCTTCCCCTGCCAATGGTGACTACGGACTTTTTCAGTTCGAGGATCCCGCGCTTGCCGTCGGGCGAATTGATGATCAGCCGTGCCATCTTCGTTAGGTAAAAAGCCCCTTGCCTCTGCCCTTGAACTAGAAACTAGGAACCAGAAACTAGAAACTGTCCTTCGCTATTTTGCTACCAGGTCCACTTCCAGTTGGGTGGCTTTACCTTTTTCAATGGTGAACTCTTTGCGCACAGGTTTGTATCCGTCCAAACGGATCGTCACCTGGTAAGTCCCGGGTTCCATCGGCCCCTTTAGTGGGGTCAGTGTGGGAAAAGGCTTCCCGTTGTGCATCACCGCCGCGCCGGGTGGATTCGTCTTGATATGTATCAATCCCTGGCCTTCGGGGATCGCCTCGCCGCCGCCGAAGATTCGTTTCAGCCCGCGGAAGGGATTGCCACCGCCACCGGCCCGCTTCTCTTGCAGACTGGGGGAGAAAGTGTAGGACTCGCCGTCCTTCAGTGAGACGGATGTATTCTCTTCCGCGTAACCGGTTTGCCGCACCATGATGTGGTGCGAACCCGCATCCACCATAAGCGCCGACGGCGTTACCTTGCCGCTCGGCTTGCCATCCACCAGGATCGCCGCTCCCGGAGGCGTGCTCTTCACCGTGATCTTCGCCCCGGCTTCCACCAGGTCGACGCCCATGCTCCCGGTCTTGTTCGCCAGCACGCTCACATGCCGCTTCTGCGTAACGAAGCCGGTCTTCGAGAATGTAAGTTCGTAATCGCCCGGCGCCAGCTTGTGTGCCGTGAAGGGAGTGACCCAGTCTTCCTGTGACGTGCTTCCGATGGAAACCTTCGAACCCGCAGGCGTGGTGGTGATGTGTATGCTGCCTAATTCCGGCGCCGGGGTTGCTGACACCGGCATCGTGGGCACCGTCACCGCGGACACGATCGGTTTGGGCTTCGGCGCTTGTTTCTTTGCAACTGCAGCTTCCGTCTTCTCTGTAGTGGATTCCACGGCTTTAGAAGCAGCGGGCTTTTCTGATTCTGCCTTCGCAGCTTCTGGATCCGTCTTCGGTTGTTCCGGAACTGCGGCCGCTCCCGTCGTGGTCACAGGATTCGCCTCTGTTTGCGTCGGTACAGCCGCTTGTGTCTGTGGCGCATTGGGTTGCGCACTCTTCTTACTGAAGGCAAATGCGATCCCTATCACCACCACGAGCGCCGCCGCGATCATCCCCAATTTGGTGTTGTCCAAACCCGGGATCAAACCCGTTGCGCCCGATTTCTTCGCCGCCCGGCTCACACCAACCGTGCTCTCGACCGAGTGCCCTTCTGCCGCTTTGCCGACGACCTTCGCTGTAACCTTCGTTCCAGAAGCCAGCGCTGGCGCTTCCTTTGTTGCAGGAACTTTCGGTGCTTCCGCTGGGGCTGCCGGTGCCGGACTTACAACCGCTGGTGCTGCCGCTGCTCCGTGCGATCCCGTACTCGCGGCCGCCATTACTCTTGTAGTGTCCGCCTCTGAACCAAACGATTTGTAGTTCTCCAACTCCTTCAGCAACTCAGCGCCGCTCTGATGCCGGTGGTCCGGATTTTTCTCCAGCGCTTTCGTGATCACCGCGCTGATCCCCGGATGAATAGTCACATCCAGCTCTCGCGGCGGGATTGGCGCCTCGGTCATGATCTTGTAGATGATCGTCGTAACGTTCTGCCCGGTGAACGGCTTCTCGCCCGTGATCATCTCGTAAAGGCAAACGCCGTAACTGAACAGATCGGACCGCCCGTCCAGCGTCTTCCCCCGCACTTGCTCGGGCGACATATATGCCGGCGTCCCCAGCACCTGTCCGGCACTGGTCATTCCGCCGCCTGACTTCGCGATGCCGAAGTCCATGATCTTCACGCCGCCTTTGCCGTGAATCATGATGTTGGCCGGCTTGATGTCGCGATGGATCACTCCGCGCTCATGCGCGTAATCCAGGCCCACGCACAATTGGCGCGATATCTCCAGTATTCGCTCCGCGGTGACCACGCGCTCGTCGTGCAGGATCGATTGCAGCGTGACGCCTTCCATGTATTCCATGGCGATGTAGAAGACGCCGCCATCTTCGCCGGCGTCATAGATCGTCACGATGTTGGAATGATTCATCACTCCGGCAAGTTTCGCTTCATGCTTGAAGCGGCGGAGGATCTCTTCTTCATCTACGCCGTGGACGTCAAGACGCATTGTCTTGAGCGCCACCATGCGCCCGATATTGGGATCGGTCGCCTTGTACACCACGCCCATGGCGCCGCGGCCCAATTCACCCACAACCTCATATCGGCCAATCTTCTGCGGCAAGTCGTTGGACATGTTTTCTGGTAACCCGGTGCGCGAAGCAAGCTTTCTGGGGGAAGCTCTTCCAGCTTGTTACAGAACCAGAGACAAAGAACCCAAGAGCGGAAAATACAGCAACTCTGCTTAGTGAGTCAATGTACGAGGGTACTCATCCTTCTGGGGAAAAGACCTTAGTTTTTAATTATCCCGAAGCGAAGCGAGGGAGCCCTATGACGCTGTACTTTGACGGAATTGCCTAGATAATCCGGAGTTGTCATTCTGAGCGTAGCGGAGCGGAGTCGAAGGATCTATGTATTTTGAGTTCTTTGTGAATCTTTGTGTCCTTTGCGCCTTTGTGGTTCAAGATTTTTGGTTCTACTGGTCACTATCCACTGACCACTAGCCACTGCCTTACTCCGCCACTCCCCC
>JAOAPH010000223.1 GCA_025462835.1 Candidatus Angelobacter sp.
GAAACGAGAAACGGGAAACCAAAAACCGTTTCACTTCTTGAATGCCACGTTGACCAGCAATTTCTCGCCTTCCACTTCTACGACGTTGCAAAAGGTCCGGTCGCCGCGACGGCTGAAATCGAGACCCACGCGGCTATTGCCAATGCGCAAATTGCGTAATTGCAGATTGTCCAGCCACTCGGGCAATGCGGGATTCATGATATTTAGCTCGCGTTGCGGCGCGCTGGGACGGATCCCCAACACCGATGTCAACATGAAGAACATTGCACCCGACGCCCACGCCTGCGGCGAGCAGGAGACCGGATATTGAACTGGCACATCGGTATCTCTTCTCTGCACTCCGCAGAACAATTCCGGCAAACGATTCTCGCGGAAGGTTTGTGCCGCTTGAAAGAGGGTGGTGAGCGTGTGCAGCGCGGGCTTGCGGAATCCGTAGTGCGCCATTCCGTGGACGATCAGCGAGTTATCATGCGGCCAAACCGAACCGCGATGATAGCTCAGCGGGTTGAACACCTTTTCATCCCTGGACAACGTCCGCCATCCCCAGCCGGTATGCATGTCCGGTTGCATCAGGCGATTGGCGACGACGCGCGCCCGGTCTGCTTTTAGCACCCGGGTGAAGAGCAAGTGTCCGGGGTTCGACGAGATTACTTCCAGCTTCTTCTTGTCCTTGTCCAGCGCCATTGCGTAATACCCCTGACGCTGCATCCAGAACGCACGGTCTATCTGTTTCGCAAGTTCGGCCGCTTCACGTTTTAGTTTGTCGGCGCGTTCGGTCTCGCCAAACGACCGCAGCAGCTTTGAAAGCCTGTACTTGGCGTCATAGACGTAACCTTGCACTTCCACCAACGCGATCGGCGACTGCGCAATCGTGCCATCGGGAAACATATTTGCGTCCCACGAATCTTTCCAACCCTGATTGGCCAGACCCTTGGGAGATCGGCGCTGAAACTCGACGAATCCATCTCCATCAAGATCGCCATAACGATCGATCCAATCCAAGGCGCGAAGGATATTCGGCATCAGCTCACGGATCAGTCTCTCGTCCGCAGTCCAGTTGAATACCTCGCTGACCAGCATGAGGAAGAGCGGAGTGGAATCGATGGAACCGTAGTAGGCGCCGAAGGGCATCTCTCCGGTGTGGGTCATTTCCCCTTGACGCTGTTCGTGAATGATCTTGCCCGGATCTTCGTCGCGCCAGTCATTCACTTCAGTTCCCTGGTATCGCGCCAGAACGCGCAAGGTGTCCACGGCCAATTGCGGATTGAGAATGAGCGACTGATAAGCGGCAATGATCGAATCGCGCCCAAAGATGGTTGCGAACCAGGGAATACCAGCAGCGATGATGTGTTCGGCGCCATCGGGGATTTGCAGTCCGTGGAAGTCGCCAGTCGCGGTATTCAAGGCCGCATCAAATGCATCATTGCTGCTGTCGAATTTTGTGGATGCACCTTCCCATAGCGCCGCGGCGTGCCGGCGTGTGCGCAAGATAGAAGTGAAATCAGGCGGCTTTGCATGAAAATATCGATCGCGCTCCACAGTTGCGGTGACCATTGTCTCAATGCGGACGTGCCCCATCGGCTCCAGACTTATGTCCCATTCGGCCGTTGTTTCATGCATTTTTTCCGGGGCGGGCGAGAACTGGATCGAAGACTGCCGCAGGATGCCGTCCAATCCGCGATAGACGAACGAAAGAGTGTCGTCCTTAGCGAGAGGCTGGTAATAGCGCCCGCAATTTCCCCGCGCCACGCCGCGAACCTGGAAGACATCGACAAAATCCGCATTGTAAATAAGCTCAACGCGGAACCGGATCGGCTTCAGGTTGAAGTTCTCGAAAAAGAAGTGGTCGAAAAAAACGTTTTTGGAAAGCAGCTGGTCGCGACGAATATGCACCGTGTTTTCCGGCAGGTCAAATGAATCGCGCAGGGTGATGTTGCCGGTGGTGAGTTCGATCTGCGATGCGTAGCTCTTCTCCGTGCTGGACGACAGCACGACGGTGCGATGTCCATCCACTCGCAATTCAATATGACTGATGAAACGTGTGTCGTCGTGAAAGAAGCCGACGTCCGGCGCGCCCGGTGGAGATACATCCCCCGAAATAGTGGTTGACAGAAAGGTCTTGCCGTCAATCAGCGTGAGATTGTTGAGTTTGCGCGGCTCCGCAATCTGGTAGGTGATCCTCGGCTCAATGTGCGGACAAGGTATCTCTACCAGCTTGTCTGCAGGAACAATCGGTTTGGTCGCACTCATGCCACCGCACTCTCGGGTTCAGATAAGGAAGGCCCGGAAGCCACCGCAGTTTTCTTTGCCTTGAGAGGAATGAGCTGCGTATATAAATCGATATAGGCGGAGACCATCGCCTCGACGGAGAAATTCTTCTCCACGAATTCGCGGACGATGTTCGGCGAGATCCGGTCTCCCTCTCGCATTGTGCTTGCACGCCTCGCCATCTCATCGATATTTTTGCAAACGTGACCGGAGACACCGTCCTGCACGATCTCAGGAACAGAGCCACCAGGGAGCGCCAGCACCGGGGTGCCGCATGCCATCGCTTCCACCATGACAAACCCGAACGGTTCATCCCACTGGATGGGAAAGAGCATGGCTAGAGAATTTCCCAGCAGCTCATTTTTTGCCGGCAGATCTGCCTCGCCGATGAATTCTATGAATTTGCCGTCGATGTGCGGCTTGATCTCAGCCTCAAAATAATCTTTAAACGAGGGCTGCACCTGTCCGGCGATCTTCAGGGGGATACCGGATTTTTTTGCCACTTCGATCGCAAGATGCGTTCCCTTCACCGGAGCAATGCGTCCAATGAAGCTCAAATAATCCTGTTTTTTCTTGCGTACCTTGTACTGCGATACATCCAGACCATGATGGATCACTCGCGCGCCAGCTAGCTTCTGCGCTTGGCACTGGTGATTGCTGATGCAGACAAAATTTGCCTCCGGAAAGAATTGATAAAACTCAGAAAGCGCCGGCTCCAGTGGATGGTGGAGCGTGTACACAAAAGGTAATTTGGAAAACCTTGAGAATGTGAGGCCGCTGGCATTGTTCACGTGGATCAAGTCGCACGAATCCATAGCGTCGCGTACCGCCCAGGCGGTGTGGTTGGCGTCCTTCATGTTGTCAGAGACTTCGCCACGGATCGGCCAATCCGACTTTTCATACAGCCATTTGAGTTCGACCGGAGTAGTGGACTCTCCGTTCGCATAAACCACAACGTCAATCCCATTCTCCTTCAGACCGAGAACAAGTTGTGCAATGAACAATTCGGTGCCCCCGTACTGAGGCGGTGGAATAGGGATAAATGGCGGTGCGATAAGGGCAATTCTCACATGAACTCCCAAAGTAGGATGAGAAACACGTATAAGACGGCTAACCGTCACTGGAGCTGATGGCCTTTACTTAGATGGCGAGATGGCCTGAAATGTTGGAAATGATGGATGACGAAATGCCCCTAGACGCGCGCTTTTTCGCTCGTTTCGGAGTGGCTCAATACTGCAGATATTTCTGACTCGAACTCCACTGCGCGCTGCGTATTGGAATGCTCGGACAGCACGCGGGCCTGAGCGGCACGTCCAATCTCTCGCATCTCAGTGTCTTCCATCTCCGAGATGTATCGCACCACGTCGAACGAATCTGCCGGCAACAGGATTTCCGATCCGGGCGCAAAAAATTCATCCAAGCCAGGCCATGAATCAGAGACGATCGTGGCTCCGCAGGCGGCGGCCTCGAATAAGCGCACCGACGGCGAGTATCCGGTCATGACCATATCGCGCCGGGTAGTATTCAAAATCAACCGTGACGATGAATAGAGCAGCGGATGAAATTTCGGTTCCAGATGCGGAATGCGGTTTACGTTGTTCGGCCATGCGATGTCCGTTGGATATTGTGGCCCGGCGACGATGAATTTTTTGTCGGGAAGGTGTCGCGCGGGTTCGCAAAGCAGTTGCTCGATCTTTGGCTGGCGGTCCGGCGCGTACGTTCCCATATAACTGAGTTCGCATTGGAAACGCGCGCTGACGGGCAGCGACTTGTATTTCGCGGGATCGACTGAGCAGTAGAGCGGCACGGCACGTTTTGCTTTGAAGCGCTGCTCCAGTTCCTTCAATGCCGGCCCTCCGGTAAAACTAAAGTAGATATCGAATTCAGGCACTTGTTCCGCCAGCAAGTAACTGGAACTCCCGCTCTCACGCAATTGCGAAAGTGTGATCGGAGTATCGATGTCATAGAACGCCTTCACCGATACGTGAGAATCCAACATTGTGCTGATCGCCTCCACGCCATTTGGGAAATATGAACCTACAAGTGCGACATCGCTCTCTTGAATCTCGCGGCGAACACGCGGAAGGATCTGCGTCCAGTCTGTGTAGTGGATGACCCTGCAAAAAGGAGGTTCCGGCATATCGCGGTTGGAGGCGTACCACTCCACTTCGCGCTCGAAGAATACGATCTCATGTCCGCGATTGCGTAGCGCGCTGCACAGTGACCGGAAGGTGGTCGCGTGACCATTTCCCCACGACGACGTGATCGCCAAACCGAAGATCGTGATTTTCATTTTGCCAACCTAAGCTGCCGTGGTTCCCTGCGCAAAGGCTGCCACAAGGATCTGGTCAACTTCAAGCGCGCGGATCGTGTACGTGTGCTCGCTCAAAGCGCGGTTGCGCATCGCCTGTCCGATGTTGATGGCACGGTCGACAAGCATCGTTTGCAGCAGTGTGACTACGTCCATTGCCGACTGCGCGACCAGAATCTCAGTGCCCGGATCAAAAAAATGATCGATGCCGGACCATTCGTCGGTGATCACGCAGGCGGCTGCGCCGGCAGCTTCAAAAACGCGGGTCGGAGGTGAAAAACCGACATCCGCCATCGAATTGCGGTTGATGTTCAACACGATCCGTGCCGAGCAGTTGACTAGATTATGGTCACGGGTGCCGACGTGGCCGATCCAGCGGACGTTCTCTGGCAATCGCTTGCTTCCCCAACCCTCTCCGCCGAGCACAAACGACATCTCCGGCGCGAGCTCCGCCGCTCGCAGGAAGAATTGTTCCACCCTGGCTTCGCGGTCGGGCAATCTGTTGCCGACGAACGCGAGGTCGCAGCGCAAACTATCGGAGGGCTGCACAGGATGATGTGTGCCCGGGTCGTGCGCGTTGTAGATCGGATGGCAATCGACGGCGCCCAATCGTTTGTAGTGCTCCACGATCTGCGGGCCGCCGCCATAGGTAAAAATGAAATCGTATTGCGGTATGGCGGGGCGAAAGGGATCGCCAGGATCGGCTTCCACGCGAGCCAGCGTGGCCGGGGCATCGACATCCCAGAATGCAGTTCGCGTTCGCGGTGAGCGCAGGTTGAGTACTTCCTTTTCCAGCCATTCGTCATCCACTCCCACGCCGCTGTGCTTGATCACCAAGTCCGATTCGCTGGCTTCGCTCATCAGCCAGGAGAGATCTTTGGGGCTTTGATACACCACGGATTTCGCGTAGCTGAGATCTACGGCATCGCGATGTTGCTGCCGCCCGTATGCATCCGGCTCCGCAAAGGTGATCTGATGGCCGAGCACTGCCAACCCACGGTAAATCCCACGATAATATGTGGCCGCGCCGTTCCAATATGAAGATGTAATGCTTGATCCAATGGCAAATATTTTCACGCGACGAGTTCCTCGATGATCTCTGTCAGCTGTTCTGCCCTGTGCATGCTGGTGTGCCGGGCATGGATGGTTTGCAGTCCGTTGGCGCCGATCTGTTTGCGCGCGGGTTCATCCTTCAGCAAATGGTTGATCTCCGCCTTCATCGCCTCTCCGGAGGGAACGCAAATGAAATCCCTTTGCGGCCGGAAAAGCCCTTCCACGTCCTGCCATGGAGAGCAAACCAGCGTGGCCCCGCAAGCAAGTGCCTCGAAGACTCGGATCGTCGGAATCCCACTCAGGCCGTTGGCGTACTGGTTTCTTGGCAGGTGCAGCGCCAGCGCGCTTTCGGCATAAGCCTGCGGTACTTCCAGATTGGGGATATAACCCCGATATTCGATGCCGGCGTTCTTCAAGGAAGCCAGAGCGTTGTCCGGATACCGGACTCCGTGCACCACCACTTTGCGGTCTGGCGACTCTGACGCGGGCTCGATCAGGAACTCCTGAAGTTCGCGTGTGCGCTCGTCGTCACCCCAATTGCCGATCCACAAAATGTCTGCATCTTTTTTGGCCGCGAGAGGATGAAACGTTTCTATGTCTGCAGCCTCGTGAAGCGTCCAGACATTGCTCATCCCGAAACCGTCTTTGTAAATCTTCCGCAGTGCTTCGCCAAAGGCGAGAACGCCGTCGAACAGGTGCATGTGGAACCGCAACAATTCGCCGGGACGGCTGTAAGCACGATGATGCGTGTCATGGAACAACGCGTGGAACTTTAATTCTTTTTTCAGGTCGAGGATGGAGTTCACAACCTGCGGGTGGTTCCATTCGTGGATGATGACCAGATCAGCATCGGACAAGTGCTCTTTCAAATGGCTTTCAAGCGTCGAGTCATTGCGGTAGAAAAAGATACGCAGGTCTTTGAAAACGTCACGAAAATGATCGATGGCAGCGATCGAGCGCTCCCGCTCATGTTGCACCAGGTTGCTGAGCGACCACGATCCAAGTTCCTCATGGCAGCGGACATCGTGTCCCATCCTACCGAGGTCGCGCGCTAAGGCCCGCAGAAAATGTGCGTTGCCATGGTTCCAGTCGGAAACGAACGAATGAGCGAAGATATGGATCTTCAGTTTGGACTTCATGCCGCCAGCGCTCCCGCCGGCACCAGCGCCTGATAGAGATGTAAATATTCCTCCACCATGCGCGAACAGGTGTAGCGGCTGCTGGCGCGCTGGAAAGCCATGTTGCCGTAGGTGGCGCGCAATTCGGGATCCGCATGCAATTTCGCTAATACCTGTTGCAAACTGTCGGCGTCTTTGTTCGTGAAATACACGGCGGCATCGCCCCATATTTCGCGGAAGCTGGGAATATCACTGGCGACAATCGCGCATCGAGATAGGGCCGCTTCCAGCGGAGCCAATCCGAACGGTTCATATTGTGAAGTCGCAATGTAGATCGCCGCACGCGCATAGAGCTGACGCAGCTGAGCTTCGCTCTGCATACCCTTCAAATAGACGCGGCGATACAGCCCATAGTGTCCGGATGCGGAGGGCTCTTTTCCTCCGTCAGGGTTCTGCTCACTTCCCGCAAGGTAGATCGGAAATGGCGAATTGATCTTGTGCAACAAAGCGGCGTTCTTGCCGAAATCCCACAACCGCCCCACAGACAGCGCATTCTCATGCTTGGTTAGATAAGGATTGAACAGATTTGGCGTGCGTCCGTTGTAAACCACGGACGCAAATTTCGGTTTGCTGTAGCAATAGCCTAGTGAATCCAGCATCCATCGTGAAGGCGCGACGACTGAAGTAGCGCCTTGCAAACCACGCTGCACCGTCGCGCGATACGAACGCATCCAGCTTCCATCCGGCGGCATCTTGCGATGCACCGCCAGCCACCAGCTCACAACATCACTGTGCGCCACCACGATACGCGGCACATCGCACCTGAGGTCGCCGTAATAGAATTGGTTAAGATGCAGCAGATCAGGCTTGGTCTCCGCGATGATAGAGAGCAGATACTCTGCCGATGCGGCCAGGTCATCTTCCGACTCCTGCATCCACTCAAGCCGGAAGGCCGTGGGACGAAAATCCACTCGCGGCAGCTCGCTCAACCATGAAGTCTGGTCAGTTGTTGGGATTTCTCCGAAACTCACCAACGTTACGCTGATGTCGCGGTTGGCCAATCCCGTCACCAACTCGCGGGTGTAAGTCCAGACGCCACCCAGCGTGTCGGTAGTGACTAAAACGTGCATTCCGATCCTTTGTTACTGCCGTTGCTGCGTTACCTGCTCGCTTTCAACCGCTGACGATGCCCTGCGCGCAGCCGCGAACGATTCTCTTTGTTCCGCAGGGGCATATCGCCGGACCGCCCACGCCGCAAATTCTGCGAAGTCCTCAGGCCGCTTGGGCGGTGACGTGTAATGGGGAGCAACGCCCAAATGTTCAGGAGTGAAACAGAGCGTCATGGTGGTCGCGAATTCGTCCAATGCATTCATCTGCACATCGAACCAGCCGACGGCGTTCTCGCGGAACGAGTCCGCCCAACTGATGCCGGTGCGCAAGTACTGCACTTCAAGCTTGCGCAGCCAATCCACAGCCATGGCCAATCGTGGATCGTCATAATGAAACCACTGGCATATACCCATGCCCTTGGGAAAATGCTGCGCCACAAGTTTGGGAGAGCCGTCTTCGCGAAGCAGTCCCATGTAGTAATGCCGGTAGTATGCGCTGCCTTCCGCTTCGCGGTGTCTCGTCGTGGCCGGCCAATCCGCTGGGAGGTCCATGAGGCTGTACCAATGAATGCGATCGACGATCGGCGTCAACAGTTCTGCAGTGCGCTGCAATCCGAATAGCTGCACTTCTTCTGCACCGAATGAGGAGGCGCCGGCTTCGGAGACCCAAACCGGCAGATTTGTGACTGCGCGGATCTCTTCTATCTTGGCCGGCCACTCGTTGATGTTCCAGTGGTTCCAGTCCAGCGGGAAGCCATGAACAGAAACGATGTCTATTGCGTCCAGCACACCGTATGAGCCTAGAAAGCGAATGAAGTTCGGATCGATCGGCGAGATGCCGCCCAATGCGATTGGCAGATCAGGATTTACCCGGCGGATGGCCTTCGACGCGCTGATGACCATCTCAGCAAACATCTTCCAGTCAGGATCGATCTTGAAATCCCAGTGCGACAGATTATTTGGTTCATTCCACAGCATTACCGCTTCAACCATGCGCGTCCTCGGAGTCGTGGGGGGTGAATAGCGTTATAAGGTTCCGTCCAGTTCCATATCCAGGATGTAACGGCCGTCGCGCTGCACGGATTTCGGTTCGCACACCCAGGTCTCCGGTTCCGGGTGGGCGACGATCTCCAATCCAGCGCTGCGCAACATGCCTTCTGCCCCGCTGCGGTTGGGAATAAACCAGTTTGTCTGGTCGTTGGAATATGAATTCTCAATGAAGTACGCAGCAGGAAAATCGGAATCGGTAAAAATCTTCTTGTTCCAGAAATCGTAGTTCGGCTTCACCGGATAAGCGTGTTTCGATCCCCGCAACATCGTTTGAAACACCAGCCGTCCTGATACTTTTTTAACTACTTTGTCTAACGCCAACAACGGATATCGCAGGTGATAGAAGAGGCCCATAAAGAGAACGTAATCAAACTGGCCCGCGATCGAGTCCACCTCGTACACAGTGCATTTCTGGAATTCGATATCGAGGTGCAGGAACTCCGCCGCGAACCTCGCCTGATCCAGATACCGGGTATCTACATCGACGCCCAAGACCCTGCCAGCGCCTCGTTGCTTTAGAGCAATGGAATAGAACCCCGCGTTGCAGCCAACATCGAGGACGCTTGCGCCTTTCAGGTCGGCAGGAAAAACAGAGCTGATCTGTTTCCATTTGATATTCGGATAGTCACCCAGAAAATGGTTCGGCGCCGTGGAAACGCCGTCCAAATCAATGTTGTGGAACCAGTCTCCCAGCGCTTCCACTTTTTGGGTGAGCTCGATTTGAGTGAGCTCGATCGGGTTCACATGCTGGAGCGAAGCCAGCGGCTGCGCATCGTCGGTACTGGGATCGGAAACTGTGTTTTGTACGTTTGTTGTCATGCGCGAAGTCGGACGCGATAGCATCGCCGGTGAATTGGTTAGAAGATTCAGTATCGCTGAGAGATGCCTGCTCGTTTGGTCAACGTATGATCCATCTTCATTGAAATGAGAGGTTTAGCTTGTAGCAGAAATGGCGCGGCTATGCAGCAGGATCAACTGTGAACTGCCGGCAGTGTCTATCCAGTTGAGCTTCGATTCAAACGACTCGTCGACCGGAGACCAGATTGATCACGGCCACAACCAACGCGATCACCAGGAGTAGATGAATGAGATTACCGGCAACGTGAAATCCCCAGCCGAGCAGCCAGAGAATCAGAAGTATCGCAAAAATAGTCCAAAGCATGGGCGGTCACCTTTGCCACAGGGGAATGGCACTCCATGAGAATGGATCTCTGGACAGGAAGTTGTCCCAAGAGGCTGGATTTTCTACGTCAGCGACTGGCTAGGACAACGATTGAGAGTCTTAGCCGGGCAGTGGACTCACGCCACATTCCCCAATCGCGTCCGTATTTGCAACGCCAGTTCATGGACGGATTGCAGCTTGTTTACAACTCCCACAGGCAACGATGGCAAGGCCAACGCCAGCTCTGACGAGAGCAGGATCCCGGTGACGGCTCCGTTCAATTCGCTCCGAAGCGCCGTTTCGGCCGCTTTCGTCGCGAGAACGCGCTCCTTCTCCCGGCGACTCAGTGCCGCAAGCACATCGCGCACCAGGCGCTCCGCACCGCTGATGGCGAAATTCACGAAGACCGGGATCGCCGTTCCCGTGTGCTTCCACAGGACGTCGGCAGAGATCGGATTGAGATCGACAAATGCCTGGTCCACCACCACTGCGCTGAACTCGCCGCCACGCAGCATAGCCGACCCGGCAGAAAGATTCTGAACCAGTTGGACACGCTCACCGGTATTTTTCTCGACAGCGGAAACGCAGTTCACCGCATTTTTCGCTGCACTGATCAATAAAATCATCTTCCTTGCTCCTGACGCGTGGATTTCTTTTTACCAATGTCCCCGCTCTTCGATATTGCCTGTTCTTCAGTCCCAATCTTCCGGGCCGTATTCCTTCAACTTGCGATAGAGAGTTGTTTTACCAATGCCCAACAGCTTTGCCGCCATGAGTTTGTCGCCGTTAACGCGCCTCAATGTGTCGAAGATCGCCTGCTTTTCCATCTCTGCCATAGGGACGACTCCACTCGAATGGCTGCCATTTCCCTCCACTGGTACCAGCACCGGACGATTCGCATTCTGCAATTGCGTTGGCAGATCGCCGATATGGATATGCGGCCCCGAAGTCAGCGCTCCCGCGCGATCCATGCAATTTTCAAGCTCACGGATGTTCCCCGGCCAGTCATAACTCATCATCAGTTTGAGGGCGTCATCACTGATGGTGCGCTCCACTCCGAGCTCCCGGTTCATCCGCTCCAGAAAATGTCCGACCAGCAGCGGTATGTCCTGCTTGCGCTCGCGAAGAGACGGGATGCGCAGATTCACCACATTCAGCCGGAAGAACAGGTCCTTGCGAAACGTTCCCTCTCTTACGGCGACCTCGAGGTCCCGATTGGTTGCCGCCAGGATGCGCACATTGATGGCCACCCGCTTGGTGCTGCCCACCGGACGGATCTCTTTTTCCTGCAGAGCGCGAAGAAGTTTCGATTGCAGATCGATCGGCAGCTCTCCGATCTCGTCCAGGAAGATCGTGCCGCCATCGGCGATAGCGAGCAGGCCGTCCTTCGCCCTCACCGCGCCCGTGAAGGCTCCTTTGACGTATCCGAAGAGTTCGCTCTCGATCAGCGTGGGCACCAGCGAACCGCAATCCACGGGGATGAAAGGCTTGTCGCGGTTAGGACCGCTGAAATGGATGGAGCGCGCGACCAGCTCTTTGCCGGTGCCGCTTTCGCCAAGGATCAGCACCGGATGCACGCTGTTGGCGACTTTTGTGATGATACGGAACAGCTTCTCCATCTCCGGAGAGCGTCCCACAATGTTACCGAAACTCTGGTGGGCCTTCACTTTTTCGCGCAAGACTTTGTTCTCCGCCAGCAATTTGACGTGTCCTGCCGCCCGCCCCAGTAACAAGCGCAGTTCTTCCAGGTTGAAAGGTTTGGTTACGTAATCATATGCGCCCTGCTTCATCGAGTGCACTGCCGTGTGCACGCTCGCATAGGCGGTCATCATGATAACCGCAGCTTCGCCCCGGCGTCGCTTTATTTCTTGCAGTACCTCCAGGCCGCTGCTTCCGGGCAGCTTCATGTCCAATAGAACGATGTCAATGCTGCGCGACTCCAGTTGTTTGTACGCGGTGGCTGCGCTCTCCGCCGTGAGAGTCGTAAATCCCATCGATTCGGCCACCTCGCGGCAGCCTTCGCGGATGGCGCGCTCATCGTCCACGATCAGGACGTTCAACAGATCGGGCCTCAGTTCATCGTCGATTGTGGGCAGCGCGTAAGCAACACTCATGCAGGTCTACTTCCTTCCGGTTGGGGGAATGATTTTTGTTGTGTCGAACGTGCGATCCGCGAGGCTACCGACTGTAGCCGCCTCGGTGGGTGCCTCGACATTCGCGTGGGGGTAAGACTGCTTCTGTGCTAATTGTCTCTTGCCGGGAAAGACAGCGACCGCAGCAGCTCTCGCGGGCCGTTTCGTGCGGTCCAAAACCTCGCGGATCTTTTCGATCAGCCCTCGCGTGGAGAACGGCTTGGGAAAGAAGTCCACGCCTTCACCCAGCATTTTTCGCGTGCGCGGATCATCGGTATAGCCCGACATGAACAGCACCGCCGTGTTTGGCCGACGCTCCGCCATGGCGTCCGCCACCTGCCGACCATTCATTCCGGGCATCACCAGGTCTGTAAGCATCAGAGGGATCTCACCTGCAAAGCCGTCGCTGATCTCGATCGCCTGTGCTCCGCCCGCAGCTTCCAGCACGCGATATCCGCTGATGCGCAGGATCTCCACCAGCGAACGCCTGACCATATCTTCATCTTCCACCAGCAATATGGTTTCGAGATTACGGGCCGGCTGCTGGCTGGATTCATCGTCAATCGCGGCATCGATCTGCGATTCTTCGACTTCGACTGCAGGCAGCAGTATCGAGAATGAAGCGCCTTTGTCTGTTTCACTGACCACGGAGATGTTTCCGCCATGCTGACGGATGATTCCATATGCCGTCGCCAAGCCGAGTCCCGTTCCCTTTCCCTGCTCTTTCGTAGTGAAAAACGGTTCAAAGATGTGGGACTTGGTCTTTTCATCCATTCCGTCACCGGTGTCGGAGACTCGCAGTCGGACGTAATCGCCGGGAGGCAGTTCCTGGTCTTGGGCTTCCCGCTCATCGAGAACGTAATTGGCGCATTCGATGACGAGTCGTCCTCCCAAGGGCATCGCATCGCGCGCATTGATGGCCAGGTTGAGAATGACCTGCTCGAGTTGCGCCGGGTCCACCTTGGCCTTGTGGACGTCATCAGCGGAGTTTGTCAGCAACACGATGTCTTCACCGATCACTCGTTGCAGCATGTCCTGGATCCCGCCGACGACCGCGCTGATAGTGACCACCTGCGGCTCCAGTATCTGCTGCTTGGTAAGCGCGAGCAGTTGCGCCACAAGACTGGCGCCGCGCTCGCCGGCCTGCCGGATCTCATCGACATGACCGTGCAGTCGATGCGACTTGCCCAGGGCTGTGGAAAGCAATCCGCAATAGATCATCATCGCCGTGAGCAGATTGTTGAAATCATGCGCGATGCCGCCTACTAATCGGCCAACAGCTTCCACCTTCTGTGACTCGCGCAGATGCTCTTCCATCTTGTTGCGCTCTTCCTGTGAGTGCGCCTGCCGGATGGCAATCGCCAGACATTCAGCCATGTCGGACAGGATTGCGGTCTCATAATCCGTCCACTCGCGCACCTCAGAGGCTGCATAACTGACGAATGAGATCCCGTGATCACCGGTCTGTATAGGTATGACCAGGATGGCGCGGCTGTGCGCCCGGTCAAAGACATCCTTGAAAACCACCGTGCGCCCATCCTGTAAGACGTCAGAGACGGCGACGCACCTGCCCTGCTTGAGTTCGCGGACAAACTGGTCGGCTCCCCTGAGGTCCACTTCGAGTCCAGTGTTGGCGGGCATGGGAATGTCTCCCACTGAATGCGCGACTCTGGCCGTCTCAACGGTGCTGGCGATCCAATATGAGATTCGCAGCGACGGAAAGATCTTATGTGTCTCCGCGAAAGTATGCTCAATGATCTTCCGTATCGGCATGCCGGAATTCATCTCCCCGGCCACGTTCTTGAAAAGTTGCAGACGAGTCTGCGTTTCTCTTACTTCCTTCTGCAGCGCATCGAGCGAGGACGCCAGCGAAAGCCTCGGCTTCAATTCGGGCGCGGTGCTATCGTCGGATTTGGCGGCGGTTGCGGAAGAAGATGGGCGTGAGACGGACATAAAGACTGCTTTATTCTTGTTCATTCCTCTCTTTTCGGCAGGTTGTGTGTATTCCTAAAGCAGGCCGAGTTCCAATTCTGATTAAAGCCGCAATTAGCCAATGAAATCAATAGCTTACAGAATTGATAGGTGATTTTTGTAGCGACCCATTTCGGAGATTCAGTTTCGAAATGGGATTGTGGATTAACTTTTCAGTCAACAACTAGTAAGTAACATTCGTTTTTTGTTCGACTTGCAAGATCGGGAGCGGGGTCCCGGACAATTCCCGAAATGGGAATTCCAGAATGAAGGATTCACAAAATGCGGTTTCTGGTTTCTAGTTTCTGGTTAAGCAATAGCTTTTCGGCTTCACCAAAAGACGTGCAGTGCGGAGAAACAACAATGAGAACTGGAGAGCCGAGTAGATTCTTGTGCGTTCACCATCTGCCAAAACCCGCTTCCCTTCCTCCGCGTCTCTGCGCCTCCGTGGTGAAATCGCCCTTAACCAGAAACGAGAAACCGGAAACCAGAAACAGCCTTTCGCTTTTCTCCGTGTCCTCCGTGCCTCTGTGGTGAAAACGGTTTTGAACTAGAAACGAGAAACCAGAAACGAGAAACCGCCTTCTGCTATCCTTTTTCACCTATGATCAACATGCAAGGACGCACAGCCATCGTCTTCGGCGTGGCCAATAAGAGAAGCATCGCCTGGGCCATCGCGCAGAAGCTTCACGCCGCCGGCGCGAAACTCGTCATCACTTACCAGAATGAGCGATTGGAGCAGGAAGCCAAGGACCTGATCACCGACCTGCCCGGCGCGGAAGGTTTCCGCTGCGATGTCTCCAACGACGCGGAGATCGAACAACTATTTGCTGAATTGAAGAACCGCTTCGGGAAGATTCATACCCTCGTTCACAGTGTCGCCTACGCCCCTGACGACGAACTGAAAAACGACTTCCTGTTCACCACGCGCGAAGGATTCCGCATCGCGCACGACGTCAGCGTCTATTCGCTCATCGCGGTGACCCGTGCGGCTGTGCCACTAATGGAAGATGGTGGCAGC
>JAOAPH010000224.1 GCA_025462835.1 Candidatus Angelobacter sp.
ATCTTTCGATGGATAGAAGACCTGCTTCATCTCATAGGCGGAGCCATCGACGGGCGCGTTGATCCTGGCCCATTCCGTGGTTTTGCCGGAAGCGATGTCATAGCGGTAGATGCTCGGCGCGACGGTGAAGGAGTCAAACCTGAAGAGCGCTTCCTTGCTGTACCATTCGCCGCCGATGCCGCTGACCGTCCCGAGAGACGGAAGTGGAATATCACTGAGGTGCTTGCCGTCGAGGGAAAAAACTTTCAGCCGGGAGCTGGCGTCCTTCTCATATTCCGCAATGAGCTTGCCGCCGATCACGCCAATATTTTTCACGACGGAATCGCCCTGAGGAATGATCTCCTTCCAATTCTCGCGTTTGGGATTCGATGCGGCGACTTTGAAGACGTGGAAGCGGGTAGCCCCGTCATTCGTCTGGATGTAGAGATCGCCCTTGAAGACTTGTCCGTAGTAAACGAAATCCTTGCCGCCTGCGACGAGTTGCGGCGTGCTGTCCGGTTTAGTGCGATCGAGCAAGTAGAGATCGGTGCGTCCGGATGATCCGAGAGTTTCATGGATGACGAGCCAGTTGCCGTCTTCTGAGATGTTGACGTTGGGCCACTCCTGCGGCGGATGTCCTTCGCCGAAGACGTGCGCGTCTTTTAATCCGTCGAGATTGGCGCCGAGCTTGTGGAAGAAAACGTGGCGGTTATACATCTCCTGTCCGGCAGCTACGTCGCCCGGGCGCGGCAGTTTGGTGTAGTAAAAGCCGGAGTTGTCCGGCAACCAGGCTATGCTAGCGGCGCGAGTGCGGTCAATATTCTCACCGAGAAGTTTTCCCGTCTCAGTCTCAATGATCCGGAGAGTGCTGATCTCCGATCCGCCCGGCGACGTGCCGTATGCAACATACTTGCCGTCGTCCGATGGATGCCACCAATCGAGCGCGACGGTGCCGTCGGCAGAGAGAGTGTTGGGATCGATAAGCACACGATCAGTCCCGCTGATGCCATTACGAACATAGAGGATCGGCTGGTTCTGCGTGCCTTCGCGACGCGAGTAGAAATAAAGATTACCGCGATTGGAGGGAGTGCCGATGCTGCCGATAGTCAGAAGTTGTTGCAATCGCGCGCTGATGCGCTCACGCTGCGGCTGCTTATCGAGCAGGCTTCGGGTGTAGGCAAGCTCGTCGCGCGTGAACTGCTGGGTCTCAGGATTATTGGCGTCTTCGAGCCAGCGGTAGCGGTCGGCAATCTTTTTGCCATGCAAAGTGTCCTCGACGACATCGACCTTGGCCTTTGGATAGCCGGGCGCAGAGGTGTCGTTTTTGGATTTGCTGTCGTCAGTGCCAGCGAAAACAACAGCAGCACATGAAAGAATCGCGAGAGAAAGCAGAATCAAGCGGGGAACTCCTGCCATGGTTGGTGACCTCGCAATGAGGATACAGTCGTGATGGCGAATTGTCAGCAGCAAGGGACGGGGCGAATTGCGGCGACAGAGCTGTCATGTTAAATTAAATGTACGCACTCGCCCTGAGTGCGCGAGTAATCGACACTCCTCAGTAGCTCAATGGCAGAGCATTCGGCTGTTAACCGAAGGGTTGTAGGTTCGAGTCCTACCTGAGGAGCCATTCTTTTCAGCTACATAGTGCGCTTCCCACCCAATAATCGAAGCAGCCAAAAAACGAAATCGAAGTGATCGCTTTCGACTACTTCGCTCGCAAACCTTAGGCGCGAGAGAAGAGATCCGGGTATTTATTCCAATTGACTCCAGAGTACCTGGATAGTATTCTGCCGCTCTTTGTCCCTGACCTCGGAGGCCCCCCGATAGATGTTTAAGCCCAATCGTCCTGTTGTTGCTGCCCTGTTGTGCTCAATCCTTGTAATCTTTTCGATAGCGTGCGGCGGCGGCGCCGTAGGCTCGCCTAGTCCTGCTCCCGCCTCAAATCCTGCCCCGAGCATCGGATCACTGACTCCAGCCAATACAATAGTCGGCAACGTTGGGCTTGGCATGACTGTGAGCGGCTCCGGTTTTATCAGCTCCTCAATTGTGAAGTGGAATGGCTCTGACAGAGCCACTACATTCGTCAGCAGCACGCAACTCACAGCAGCGATTACCCAAGCCGATATTGCTTCAGCCGGAACAGCTCAAGTAACGGTTACCAATCCTGCGCCTGGTGGGGGTGTTTCAATCGCAGCAGCGTTTGTGATCAATAATCCCAGCGCAGTGGTGACTTCTCTTGCACCTTCTATAGCCACCCTCGGAGGGTCTGCGTTTACGCTTGTCGTCAACGGCTCGGGATTCGTTCCACTTTCGACTGTGCGCTGGAATGGTACAGATCATGCCACCACTTTTGTAGGCGGTACTCAATTGACGGCAGCGATTACCCAGGCAGACCTGGGTTCAGCCGGAACAGCTCAGGTAACCGTAAATAATCCTGCGCCTGGTGGTGGTACCTCGAGCGCAGCAACGTTTGCGATCAATAATCCTAGTCCGGTAGTGACGGGCGTCTCTCCTTCAATAATCACGACCAGCAATGCCGGAACTGTATTAAGCATCACGGGGGCGGGCTTCCTGCCGAGTACAGCCATAACATGGAACGGCAGCAATCGAACGACTACATTCGTCAGTGGTACTCAATTGCAAACGACGATCCTCGCTTCTGACGTGGGCAGTGTCGGCGCTGCGCAGATTGGAGCTGTGAATCCTGCTCCCGGCGGAGGTGCTGCCTCCGCGATCTCCGTCCCTATCCAGTACGGTTCGCCATCGATGACATCACTTTCGCCTTCCGCCGCTACTTTCGGAGGGTCTGCATTCACCCTTGTTGTCAATGGCTCGGGATTTGTTCCGGCTTCGATTGTGCGCTGGAATGGTGCAGACCGTGTTACCACCTTTGTAGGCAGCACCACGATCAAGGCTGCAATTGGCGCCGCTGAAATAGCTGCGGTTGGAGCAGCGAACGTTTCCGTGTACACGCCTGCCCCTGGCGGCGGAACGGCGAGCACCCTGACATTCTCCATTAGCGCTGCTCCCGTGCCCACAGTTAGCACTGTCTTCCCGTCAAGTTCTTATGTTGGCGCGGGCGATACCGCAATCACTGTTTTCGGCACCGGCTTCGTGGTCGCCTCAACCATCCAGTGGAACGGGGCCGATCTCACCACATCATTCATAAGTGGAACGCAAGTCCGTGCTACAGTCCCTTCCGCTGATCTCGTTTCGGTGGGAAGCAATTCCATTAAGGTAAACAATCCTTCCGGTGGTGGACTCTCCAACAGCATTTCATTTAGCGTGCTGCCAAATCCCACGCCAACGATCTCGGTTATCTCGCCTAACAGTGCGCCGATCGGAAGTGCGAACCTGACGTTAACCGTGAACGGTAGCGGGTTCACAAATACATCTGTCGTCCGCTGGACCGGCTTGAGTACAACTGACCTGCCGACTCAATATGTCAACGGTAGTCGATTGACCGCTACTGTTCCCAACACCGCTCTTCAGACATTTGGTACTTTCTCAGTGAATGTCTTCACCCCAGCACCTGGCGGCGGCAGCTCATCTTCCTTACCATTTTCGACATACCTGTCTATACCAAATAAAGATCTTGTCTATAACCCCTTGGACGCGTTGCTCTACATTTCCGTCCCAAGTTCAGCTGGCGCTACGCTTGGGAACAGTGTTGTATCCGTGGATCCGGCCACAGGAGTGATCGGCACGCCGATATGGGTTGGCAGCGAACCCGGGAAGCTGGCGCTTTCTGACGACGGCACCGCCTTGTGGGTTGCACTCGACGGCGCCTCATCAGTTCGCAAGGTAAGTTTGACCCTCCATGCGGCGACTAACGTGCAGTTCTATTTGCGCGGTGATTCTCATACAGGTCTGGGGAGTGTCACTGACTTAGCGGTCCTTCCAGGTTCTCCGAACTCGGTTGCAGTTGCATATAGCGGTGTTGTCAGCGTCTGGGATGGCACGGTGAAAAGGACGAATACAGGTGGTGGGTTGTATTCAAATGGCTACCTTGCATTTGGCACTTCTGCGAGCAAACTCTACGCCGCGGGATCCAACTACGCCATCTACACCGTGGACGGCACCGGTATCGCTTCCACAAGTTCCACCGCGACCAGCAGCTACACGAACGCACTGCGGTTTGACAGCGGCCGTGTTTACCTGACCTCTGGTGCAGTGCTCGATGCGAATACGGGAACACTCGTTGGCACTTTCGCGTCCTCCGGCCCAGTCGCGCCCGATTCAACAGTCAATCGCGCTTTCGTTCTAAACGGCAGCGGAGGTTTCGGAAGCTATGACCGCATCACTGCGTTCGATATTGGTACTTTTGTTTCGACTGGAACCA
Organism: Candidatus Angelobacter sp.; assembly: GCA_025462835.1. Lineage (GTDB taxonomy): Bacteria > Acidobacteriota > Terriglobia > Terriglobales > Acidobacteriaceae > JAICLA01. The sequence continues at coordinate 4,322 of JAOAPH010000224.1, forward strand.
CGGCTGTTGCCGGGATTTCCAGCAGCATAACCCCCACTGCACTCGTGCGATGGGGACAAGATGGTCTAGCATTTCGCACGGACTCGCAGTTGTTCATTATTCGGTCGTCCTTAGTGCGTGACCTGAGCGCGACCAAAGCGGACGTTGGTGTAGTTGTCGCGGCTCCAAGCGCAGCCACGACGGGCTCAAACATCAACTACAACCTCACTATAAGTAATAGTGGTCCGAATCCGGCAACGAACGTCGTTTTGATCGACACTCTGCCAGACAGCGTCATCTTCACCTCTGTGACTCCCTCTCAGGGCTCTTGCAGTGCAGGGAATGTTGTCAGGTGCAATTTGGGAAGCATTGCAAGTGGCGGTAACGCTACCGTGCAAGTCGCTGTAACGCCAACGACATCAGGTTCGGTAACCGCTCACGCAACTGTCTCGGCGATGGAAGCAGACCCGAACATGGCCAACAACAACGCGGACGCGGTTGCTACTGTGACTGGCTCTGCTTATAACCCGCTTCCACTGATGATCAGCATCTCTCCGTCATTAGTGAAGGCGGGATCTGGAACAACGACCGTAACCGTCACCGGCAGGGGCTTTACGCCGAGTTCAGTGGTTCGGTGGAACAATACTGGTCTCTCTACACAGTTCGTAGATGCTACGACGCTCACAGCTACCCTAGACTCCAGCTACCTGAGCTCAATGGGATGGGGGTTTGTGACTGTGGCGACTTCAGCGCCCGGTGGAGGTACGTCTCTTTTAGGCTTGCCGCTCACCATATATGCCAGCGTTCCGCTTGACACTAACAGTGTTGTGTTTGATCCGTTTACGCGGAAGATTTGGGCCAGCGTGCCGAGCACGGCAACGCAAGTAACCGGAAATAGCTTGGTTGCTATTGATCCTGAGACTGCGACTGCGGGAATACCAATCAACATCGGAAGCGAACCGAAACGCGTTGCACTCTCCGATGATGGGCAGTACCTGTACACGGTCCTCTCGGGCAGTAAAGAAGTCCGGCGGATGAATCTGCCGACGCTTACCCCAGGAGCGAGATTCACAACGACCGACTATTGGAACGCGGCCTTTAGCGCAGACGATGTCTCGGTAATGCCGGGGAATCACGATGCAGTTGCGACGTCTGGATACTCGAGCGCCATCCAAGTGTGGGATGTCAGCGGATCCGGCGCTACCAAGCGGGCGAACGCCGGGTTCGTGTATGCCGGCGTATTCCTAAACTGGACAGACAATTCGCATTTGTTCTCGTATGACTCTGGACTTAGCCCTTCTAAACTCCACCGGTTCAGTGTGGGTGCAAGCAGTGCGACCGAGGTAGACGCCACAAACGTGACGTGGTTCTCGGGTCGATTTACCCCCTACCAGCAAACCCCCGCCTCAAAAGTCCTCCTGTATTCAGACGGCGGTGGTGTGGTTGATCCTTCTCCAGTTTCGCCGAACCCTCCACAGCTTGTTGGACGATACGGAAGCTCAGGCAGTCTAGCGCTTGAGAGCGGCGCGCAACGGGTATTCATCATGAATACGAATAGCTATTACACTTCCGGTTCTCCGACAATATCCGCATTTCACCAGTACAGCTTCCAACAGCGAGGCGCCGTGCCACTGCAATTGAATAGCGGCGATGCGGTTTCCGATCTCATTCGCTGGGGACAGGATGGCCTTGCGTTCCGCAAGTATCAAGGGGCATATGGTCCAGCTACAGCTGGAACTGGAGAGATTATTCTGATGCGAGGCCCATTTGTCGTGCCTCAGGTTGCAATGAACAATCCGCAACCCACAGCTACTCTGCTCTCGCCGTCGTCAATTGCGGCGGGCAGCAGCAACACATATGTCACAGTGACTGGCTCGGGATTCGTACCCGGTGCGGTTGTCCTATGGAACGGTCAACCACGAACGACTACCTTCATTGATGGACCTGGAACTTCTTTGAAGGTGGCTATTCCTGCTTCGGATCTGGCCGCTCCTGGGACGGCATCCGTCACGGTGGTGAACCCAAATAGCGTTGCCTCTAGCGCCATTACGTTTACAGTGAATTAACTCTGGAGATTAGCACCGTAAAGGTTCAAGGTCATCGGGTCAGTTCGCTTAACGAAACAATATCTGTGCGGAAAGGTTGCTTTTCCGCACGGCGCGGTTAGCAGAGTCCGCTTCAGCTCCTGTGCCGCAGCTTAAGTGCGATTGGCTGAGCCAATGCTCTTCTTGGTCGCGGTCAAAGCTGAATGTGCTTCTGGAGCGGGCAAACGCCCGGGAAGCGCAGCGTCGGCATTAGGGTGGTGAAGGATTCGGGCCGAAGAATAAACGCGTTCGAAGCCATCTCACGCAACCTCCTTCGCTCGATAGACCAGGTGCCCGGTATTTATGTGATTGGGTTTCTCTCCATGGCGATCAGCAAGGAGCATCGCCGAATCGGCGATTATGTGGCCGGAACGCTAGTGGTGCACGAGAGGGCCACCGAACAGTTCGATGCCGATCTGCAAGACTTGTCAATCCGCTCAGCTATGACCTTCCAAACCGAGAAGCTGTCTAGCAAAGATCTGGAGCTCATCGAAGGATTCCTGCATCGGCGACTTTCGCTCGATGGAACCGTGCGTGAAAATATGGCGCGAAAGATCGCAGTTCATGTCTCGGACAAATTGAGTGAGCATGTGCCACCGGATGGACAGGTAGAAGATTTCCTGCAAGCGGTTGCCAAGGCGATCCGCGATAATGGATGACAGATGTCGACGCGACGATTGGTGGCGGGTGTCAGTTCTAGTGCCTGAACCTTATTTGACCGCCGAACCTCACCCATAAGGTTGCATTTTTCCTCCTCATCAAAGCAGAATACAGTGCCGCAGCAGACCGAATCGGGGGATTTTCATGGGTAGGGCAGGAGTGTTTTTGGCGAGCAGTTTGCTTGGGGCGGTTTTGTGCAACTCAGTGTTGCTGTTTGCGCAAACGATTGAGAGACCCACGCGGCCTTCCAGGGCCACTTCTGTAATAGGCACACCTATAATAGGCACATCTTCCGATTCTGTCAGACTCACTTCTACGGGTATTGTCTTTCCTGACGGCACCATTCAGACCACAGCAGTGAACGGGGTTTTAGCCAACGGCGTGCGCATGGCCAACCAATTCCCCGGAAGTGACTGTGGAGAAAAAATCAATGCCGCCGATGCCGACCTGGGGACATCTGCAGGTGAGATATGGGTCAGCCAAGCATGTGGCTTGGCAATTTCGACGGCTGTCTCCATCAGCGCGAACCACACATTGAGATGGGTGCAGGGCGGCACCTACACGCAATCAGCCACGATCACCCTGGGTGCAAATGCCGGTATGGTCGGGGCCCCGTCTGCGATGGCCATCGGACTTGCCGTGCAGACGCAGGTCATGCTCAAACAGGCCGACGGCGCAAATTTGGCGGCAATGATCAATGCCGCTGGCGGCTTCAACGTCATACAGGACATGACGGTGGACGGAAACAAAGCTAAGAACCTAAGCGCGGGACCGAACATCCTGATCAATCAAGCGAACCGCGTAGAAATCATGCGCGTGACCACGCAGAATTCCAACTCGCATGGTATTCAGTTCACCTCTAGCACGTTCGGAAAGGAGTCGTGTTGCGGCAAGATGACAAAACTGATGTCGATATCCAACAGCGGCAACGGCATTTACGCACTCAACACTTCTGACCTGTTCGTGACTATGTCTGAGATTGAGAACAATTCTCAGAACGGCATCGAGCTGATGGACAGCCCGGCGATGCGCCTGGAAAACAGCGATATTGGTGGGAACGGCTTAGATGGCGTTTTTGTTCACGCCTCCGGAACTGGTATTCAATCAGTCGGTCAGATCATTGTCGGGAATCAATTCGGCTATGGTTACCGCCATGACATTCATATCGTGGGCAACGTCGGTTCCACAACAACCAGCCTGGTCAACTCCATTGTTGCCAACAGTTTTCTCGCTTCTGCAAACCGGACCCCAAATAATACCTACGACGATATTTTGTTGGTTGATGGTGGGCAGAACGTGATCACAGGAAACTTCTTTGGCTCGAGTGCCTCCCCACACGCTGCCAAGTATGCGGTAGAAGTCACTGAAACCGCATCAGGAAGAGCGTATCCATCCGTTATCCAAGCGAATAGTTACACCACGAACTTTGGTAGTGGAGCAGTCTCGGATACCACTCAGCACGGTTACGGCACTATCACCAACACCCTGAGGACATCAGCGACTCTGGCATTTCCCGCGATCTCTCCAAACTCCTGCACTGAACAGGGAATTGGAATCGGGTCGGGAGTTGGATCGCAAGCTCTAATGACGGGAATAGCAACAGCGTCACCGAACGCCGATCTAGGGAACGGGAACCTGGTCTGGTCAGCGCGCGTCGCGGCGCTAAATAGGGTCAACGTACGACTTTGTAACCCGACCAGCGGCAGCATTACGCCAGTCTCTGTGGCGTGGAATGTGGCTGTGGTCCAGTAGGCTACAAGAAGCGGCAAGGCGGCTCTCAATCCTTGAGAGACTACGGTTCGGATCCGGACTCGGCGATTGCTGCCAGCAAATTCACTCAAAGCGAGTTGTGTCTGAGCTCGACAATTGTCGATTGACATTATCGACCATCCTCGCACCCCACTCCTTCCAAAAGGCCCAATTCAAACGATTTAGCGCATATCCACCCACGGCTTGGTTTGGTACGCGTATTGCTCCCCTGCTTCACAAGGCTGAAGAGATGAAAAGTATTTGTAAATATTCGAGACACCCGCGCGAGCAAAGCATCGTTTTCAAGAAAAACTCGTCGAATCAACAGTGGTTGAAATCAAGAGAGTGTGAAAAGGGCGCCAATAGCGCACGCAGCGACTGAATCACTTAGTTCAGCACGCAGCGACTGAATCACTTAGTTCATAAGAAGGACGAAATAATGACAACGATTTTTTGTGCGGAAGGAAATTCGACGGCTCTCAGGTTGCAGACCTCGCTTTTCCAGATGAGTGGGTACGCTGTGCTGGTAGCGAATGATCCTGACACCGCAATAGAACTGGCAAAGAAGAGTGCCTTTGACGTGGCGGTTGTGGATGATCAGTTTGAACATACGAGCGGTATGTACCTTGCCAGGGAGATCAGGAGAGTGAAGCCGAATGCCCGAATTGTATTCGTATCTAGCAGCGTCCGATCGGCCTGGGAGGATTTTGGTGAGGCGGACGAGTGTGTGCTGGAAGGGGAAAGCTTCGAGGTCTTGTTGCAGAAAGTACAGAATCTAGTGGACTCCGCACTTGATCAGGATGTGCCTTTGACAAGAACAATGTCGCAGACGGCAGGAAATATTTGACCCAGGACAGGGAAATCTTATGGAACTCAACGGTAATAATAAATTGATGGTGGTTGCGGCCGATCCAACATTACGCCGGACCGTCTCGGGCGTCCTTTCTGAAGCCGGTTACGACGTTTGCATTGACCGCAGTGAGAACGAGCGAAGAAGCGGAGTCCAGGTAGTCGAGGCGGATACTCACGAAAAGCTCACGCTCAAGTTAGGGATTGTCGCCCTTTTCGCTATTGCACTTTTTGCCGCAGCCGGATTTCTCTTCTTTTATCGGCATACGGAAAAGGAAGAGGTTAAAGTTCACGCCGCAATCAACAGATTGCAGTCTGGAATTCCTACTGAAGCAAAGATGGTGGAAGTTGTACGAAAAGCTCAGGAAGAAATGGAGCAGCAAGCGACGGAATCATCTGGCCCGCAGGGACAGGGTCCGAAGCAGCTCAGACTGGCAGGCTCTCCCGATGACGGGAGCCTTAAGCGGCAGATCCAGGGAACAGATCGACGGCTAAAACGACTCGAAGCAGAACGCAGTACAGCGAAGGATGTGATTCGTTTCTATTCACCAAGCATTTGCCTGATTCAAGTCGTGTTCGGGTTCAAGGACCCATCCACCGGCCTGCCGCTTCGATATGCAAAAGCGACTCCAGACGGGAAGCCAGAAAAGGACGCTGAAGGCCACTCGGCGATAGGGATCAATGGAACTGGGCGGGAAGTTCAGATCAACGCGTTTGGGACTGGGTTTGTCGTATCGTCCAACGGCCAGATTTTGACAAATCATCACGTGGTCGAACCCTGGTGGCAAGACGACGATCTTGGCGAGCTTCTAAAGCAGGGATTTAAACCTGTCATATCCGAAGTGTCGGCCTATTTCCCCACCAGTTCTCGTAAAGTTCCGGTTCATGTAGAGAAGATTTCTTCCGAGGCCGATCTTGCTGTGGTGGCAGGCGATCTACGCTCGCTGAATCTGAAACCCTTGGATCTGGACGACAGACCCGGAGCGGCTGTAAGTGGAGAACCTGTTGTTTTGCTCGGTTATCCGACTGCTCTGGATGCAATCCTTGCCCGTGCCGGCGGTGATACCCTCCGCTCGCTCGCGGATTCTGCGAACGATGCCAGTGGATTGATGAAAGAGCTCGCGCAAAGAAAGTTGATACGTCCAGTGAACACTCAGGGACATATCGGGGACGTCCTGCCGGACAAGATCGTCTACGATGCACAGACGGCATCAGGCGGATCAGGCAGCCCGCTTTTCAATGCGCAAGGCAAGGTGATCGGAATAAACTTCGCGGTGCTGCGCGATTTCGGCGGCTCGAATTTTGCGATCCCAGTTCGCTATGCAAGGTCATTACTGTCGCCCCAAGTTGCCTCAGCCAAATAACTGGAATTCTGTCGCGACCCGAAGACGGAGCTAGGGTGACGCCCCGTCTATTACCGGGACCTGAGCCCTCCAGAGACATGAGAATTGCCATCGAACCCAACAAGGAATCCCAGAGGGAGTCCGAGAGGGGATTCAACGTACGCCCATGGCTTATCAACCTATTGAAAACTACGGAATCATTGGCAACATGCGCACCGTTGCTCTCGTCGGGATGAATGGTTCCATTGATTGGTGTTGCTATCCCCACTTCGATTCGCCCAGCATCTTCGGGGCAATTCTGGATGATAACAAGGGAGGCCGGTTCCAGATTTGCCCCATCGGTGACCACGTTCGGCAAAAACAGTTCTATTGGCCTTCCACGAACATCCTGATAACGCGATTCTCGCTTCCCGACGGAGTCGCCGAACTGGAAGACTTCATTCCCGCAGGGCTGCCCTCAGATTCGCCCTGGTATCAGAATCTCTATCGCCGGATCCGTTGCGTCAGAGGTACGGTGCGCATTTCGCTCACCTGCCGCCCCGCCTTTGATTACGGCCGGAAAAGCCATGAGACGGTCGTGGATGAACATTGCGCAATCTTCAATTCAGGAGATTTGTCCATCGGCCTTTCCGCGGCTGTGCGGCTGACGCCAGACGGAAAAGGAGGTCTGGGGGCCGAGTTCACACTCGAGGAGGGTGAATCGCAGGTTTTCATTCTCAGAGATCAGGGCGTAGCAGAAACGGTTCCCGGGCCGCCTCGCGAAAAGGAAGCAGAAGAACTGTTTCAGACGACGGTGAAATTCTGGCGGCACTGGCTTTCAGCCTGCACTTACCAGGGACGCTGGCGGGAGCAGGTCTACAGGTCGGCGTTGGTCCTGAAGCTTCTTACGTTCGAACCTACTGGGGCGATCATCGCCGCTCCCACCACCAGTTTGCCTGAAGTGATTGGAGGTACCCGTAATTGGGATTATCGTTACACTTGGGTGCGCGACGCGGCGTTCACGGTCTACGGATTTCTCCGCATTGGCTTCAGAGACGAAGCAGCAGCTTTTATTAGTTGGATTGAAAAACAGGTCGCCACGCATCCCCACGCGGACGTTCCTTTTCCAGTGCTCTCCACCATCCGGGGCGACATCATTCCGGAGCAGATTTTGGAACACTGGGAGGGATATCGCGGGTCAGGCCCGGTGCGCATCGGCAATGCCGCAGTTTCGCAGCTCCAGCTTGATGTTTATGGCGAGATTATGGACGCGCTCTATCTGTACAACAAGTACGTCAGCCCCATCGCATACGATATGTGGCTGAAGATCCGCCAGCGCCTGGAATGGATCTGCGATAACTGGCAGCGTCCTGACGCAGGCATTTGGGAGATGCGCAATCGGGAAGAGCATTTCACTTACTCAAAGGTGATGAACTGGGTTGCGCTGGATCGCGGCATCCGCTTGTCCGAAAAACGCGCCTTTCCTGCCAACCGCGCCAGGTGGCTCCAGGAGCGAGATCGTATTTACGAGGAGGTCATGAATCTCGGCTGGAACCCCAAGCGTAAAGCCTTCACGCAATTCTATGGAAGCGAGGACTTGGACGCCTCGCTATTGATCATGCCGTTGGTCTTTTTCATGGCTCCCAACGATCCGCGGATGCTAAGCACCTTGGCTGCCATCCTCGAGAATCCACGTAACGGCGGTCTCGTCAGCGATAGCTTGGTGTACCGTTACCCACCGCAACCACGGATTGACGGACTTCCCGGCGAAGAGGGCACGTTCAACATGTGCTCTTTCTGGCTTGTGGAGGCGCTGGCTCGTGCGGGGGAGAGGGTTCCGGAAAAACTTGATCAAGCCAGGCTCTTGTTCGAACGAATGCTAGGTTACGCGAACCATCTCGGACTTTACGCAGAACAAATAGGTCCGCAAGGCGAGGCGTTGGGCAATTTTCCGCAGGCCTTCACACATCTGGCATTGA
>JAOAPH010000065.1 GCA_025462835.1 Candidatus Angelobacter sp.
AGGAGTATGACCAGGCTTCGCTGTGGTTTAGCAAGATCGGCAAGACCGAAACGGTCGCCAGCGAGGCCAATTTCTACATCGGACTGGCCTCCTACTACACCGGGAACTTTCAACGGGCTGAGGAAGCATTTGACTTCGTCGCCGGCAGAGTTCCCCTGATCGAGGTCTTTAACAATCTTGGGGTAGTCACGGCCAGACGCGGCAAGAGATCCTCACTGGAATATTTCGAGCGGGTAGTACAGGCGGATTCCAGAGATCCTGATTACAGGTTCAATCTGGCACTTGCGCTCGAACGAAGCGCCGATACCAATGGCGCCCTCAGGCAGATCAAAGAAGCGCTGTCGCTGAAGCCGCAAGACACCGAAGCAAAGTCACTGCTGGAAACATTGACCGCGTCCGGGACTCAGTCAAAGGCGGCCGCTGGACAGAAACTCCCGCTGGAACGGATCAAGCGGAATTACGATGAGACTTCATATCGGCAACTGGCGTTGGAAATACAGAACGTAAATGAGGAACGATACGCCAAGCTTCCCCGCGCCGAGCATGCGGCAATCCACGTAAAGCATAGCGCCGAGCTGATCAGCCAGGGCCTGCTGGACCAGGCAGAAGACGAGCTGCGTGAGGCCATTCTGCTGGATGTCAGCAACTCTGGCGCTCATGCCGGACTCGCGGCAGTCCTGGAACAACGCAACGAACTCTCTGAAGCGCGATTTGAAGCAACCGCTGCAAACAGGCTTAAGTTTTCTCCTGAGGCTTTTTTGACTCTGGCGCGTATAGACATGAAGCAGAGCAAGCTTGAATCCGCACGGGACAACGTGGATCGAGCTCTGAAGATTGACAGCGCCAATGCTGCTGGCATTGAATTAAAGCGGGTCATCGCCGAGCAGCTCGCGCAGAAACCTAAGATCGAGGGCACACAATGATCTTTCGAACGAAGAAACGGATTTTTGCGCTGCTCTGCTCTCTGCTGTTTACCACTGTCGCTGCTTCGGCTGACGTGCTCAAGGTCGTCGTCAATGACACTATCAATCCCATCACCGCTGAATACATCGGCCGCGCTATCGACCAGGCAAAGCAGGAAAAGGCTGATGCCGTCCTCATTGAATTGCGCACGCCCGGCGGCCTGGTGGACTCGACCCGGACCATCATCGAGAAGATCCTTGCTTCTGATGTTCCCGTCATTGTTTACGTAACGCCCAGCGGAGGATACGCAGCGTCCGCAGGCTTTTTCATCTTGGAATCGGCTGACATCGCGGCAATGGCCCCCGGAACCAACGCCGGGGCGGCGCATCCGGTGCTCTCCCCAGGCGTGAAACTTGATGACGTCATGAAGCAGAAGATGGAGAACGACGCAGCTGCCTTGATGCGCTCGTTCGTGAGCAAGCGCGGGCGCAACGTGGAAGTAGCGGAGAGCGCGGTGTTTCAGTCGAAGTCGTTTACCGAGCAGGAGGCGTTCGACAAGAAACTGATCGACGTGATCTCTCCCGACGAGCGCGATCTGTTGAACAAGTTGGATGGCCGCGAGATCTCCCGTTTCGATGGGAAGAAATATACGCTGCACGTTGCAGGAAAAACCATTCGTCCGTTTGAGATGACTCTGAAGCAGCAGATCCTCGGCTTCCTGATGGACCCGAACATCGCCTACATCCTCTTCTCCATAGGAATGCTGGCGCTCTATGCCGAGTTCAACAATCCTGGCGCAGTGGTGCCGGGAGTCGTGGGACTGATCTTTATTCTGCTCGCAATATTTGCTTTTAATCTGCTTCCGACCCGGTTTGCTGCTCTGGCATTGATTGTCGCGGCCTTCATCATGTTTGGGCTGGAGGTAAAGTTTGCCTCGCATGGCGTGCTCGGGATCGGCGGCACGGTCATGATGGTCATCGGAGCATTACTGTTGGTGGACGGGCCGATTCCGGAGATGCGAATTCGCCTGCTTACAGCATTGTCCGTTAGCGTTCCCATCGCGCTGGTAACCATTTTCCTGATGAGCATCGCCTACAAAGCACGGATGAACAAAGTGATCACCGGCGAAGAAGGAATGCTGGGAGAGATTGGAACCGCGCAGACCGCGCTCGCGCCTGAAGGAAAGGTTTTCGTGCACGGCGAGACGTGGAATGCTGTCTGCCCGGAACACGCGATGCCGGGTGATCGCATTCAGGTGACACAAGTGCAAGGATTACATCTGCAAGTGGCGCGACTGGAAACGCAAAAAGCTTCTGCGCAGCAACTTAAAGCGGATAGAATCGTAAGTAGTTAATGTTACAATCCGCCGCAGCACTCAACTATACGTTCATCCCCCAGGATGGTAAGCCATGTCTCTTTTCTTTATCGTTTCGACTGTCGTCGTCGTAATTTATTTCCTGAATTCGATCAATATCCTTGCCGAGTACGAGCGGGGCGTGATCTTTCGGCTGGGACGACTCCTGCCGGAGGCTAAAGGGCCGGGAATCATCCTGGTATTAGCTCCCATTGACCGCATCGTGCGCATATCCCTTCGACAGGAAGCGCTCGAAGTCCCGCCACAAGACATCATCACCCGTGATAACGTCACATTAAAAGTCAATGCCGTCATCTTCCTGCGCGTAGTCGAACCGCGAAACGCTGTTGTGCAGGTTTCCAATTACGTCTATCAGACATCACAGTTCGCGCAGACAACTCTGCGCTCCGTGCTCGGCGAAGTCGAACTCGACGAGTTGCTCTCGCAACGCGAGAAACTTAACCTCCGCATTCAAGACATTCTCGACAAGCACACCGAACCTTGGGGCGTGAAGGTAGTCAACGTGGAAGTGAAACAGGTGGACATGCCTGAATCCATGTTGCGCGCCATGGCCAAGCAGGCCGAAGCGGAACGTGAAAAGCGCTCCAAGATCATTCACGCGGAGGGCGAATTCGCCGCTGCTCAACGCCTCACTGACGCCGCCCGCGTCCTCGCAGAACAGCCCGCGGCCATTCAACTTCGCTACTTGCAGACGTTGACCGAGATTGGCGTTGAAAAGAACACCACCATAGTTTTCCCTGTGCCTGTCGATCTGTTGGCAGGATTGCAAAAAATCTTAGATAAGAAATAGTCCCCAGTTTCAGGAGATAGCATGGCGAGTCAGGACACGGAATTAACTCTGAGCACAGGTAAGTTGCTGGGCTTCTTCTTCGGTATGGTGGTGGTCTGCGGGATCTTCTTCAGCTTAGGCTATCTCGTAGGCAAGGGTTCGAGTCAGGCGGGCGCGCCCGTAATGACTGACAGCGCCGCCAATTCAAATCTGGTTAGCAGTGGAGGATCCAAGCCCTCAGCCGGGCACGCGGGCGCAGTGCCTTCAGCTTCCGCGACGACGACAGCTGACGTGACTGCTGCCGACTCCGCCAGTGATCCTAATTATCAGAAGGCCTTACAACAAAAGGATTCCAATCCACAGCTGTCCGCGCCAGAGCCCTCCAAGACCGAAGTCGTCACCAAGGCTGACGAAAAGAAGAATGCTTCTATATTGAAAACCGTCGCCCCGGAACTTGCCAGCGCCGGTACCGGATTCATGGTTCAAGTCGCCGCAGTAAGCAAGCAGGAAGATGCCGACGCACTAGTCAAGGCACTGCGCAAGAAAGAGTATCCAGTCTTCGTGGTCAACCAGCCGAACAGCAATCTATTCCACGTGCAGGTGGGCCCATTCGCGCAGCAGAAAGACGCCGAAGCCATGCGCGCCAAACTCGCGGGCGACGGCTACAACGCCATCTTAAAGAAGTAGGTCTGCTAGTCGGTATCGAATCGCTGCTCTTTGAACGGATCACCATACATGTGGTATCCGTTCTGCTCCCAGAAACCAGCGACGTCTCTGTCGAGAAATTCCAGGCCACGTACCCACTTCACTGATTTCCACGCATACAGATGCGGCACGATCAGACGCAACGGATATCCGTGGTCTGGCTCCAACGGCTTGCCGTCATGATGCGTCGCGAATAAGACGTTGTCTCGATCGAGATCAGCCAACGGAACATTCGCCGTGTATCCCTGCTCACCGTGAACGAGAACGAACTCCGCTTCCGGCTTCGGTCGCGCCAGCTTCATCACTTCCCTGAAACTCACGCCTGTCCACGCGTTGTCGAATCGACTCCAGCGCGTGACACAATGGAAGTCGCTGGTGATCTGGATCCTGGGCAACTTCTGGAAATCATCCCATGTAAGCCGCAGCGGCTGCTCGACGAGACCTCTTATCTGGAACTCCCATTTTGCCGGATTGAAGACCGGCACTGAACCGTAGTGCAGAACCGGCCACTTGAGCGTGAGCGACTGATGAGGCGGCAGACGACCCGCTTCCGCCATCTCGCGCTCTTTGCGCTTGCGCTCGTCGCCCGTGAACAGCCCTGAAAACTCCATACAGCGATTCTAGCAATTTTTCATATTGACAGGTATCAATGTGTGGGATATAGATATACGTCAATATGGCAATCGCAACCAAACCCAAAATCGATACGCAAGTGGTCAGTGCGCAATTCAAAGCATTGGCTGATCCGAATCGCCTGCGCATCCTCGCGATGCTCAGAGAGCCTGTCTGCTGCGCCCTCGATCTCGACAAGGGCATGTGCGCTTGCGACATCGAATCGCAGCTCAAGCTTTCGCAGCCGACGATCTCACACCACATGCGCATCTTGCGCGAAAGCGGATTGGTGGATGCTGAGAAGATCGGCTCTTGGATGTGGTATCGCAGGAATGAGAAAGCGCTTCGCGAACTCGCGCATGCATTAGAACGGCAGCTTTAACAAATTTGCACTAGCAGGAGAATCACAATGAACAGCAAAGCCCACGTATCGCTTGATGTCGAAAACCTGGAGAAATCGATCGAATTCTATTCCGTGCTCTTCGATACAACTCCAACCAAGGTAAGACCAAAATACGCGAAGTTTGACCTCGACGAGCCTTCCCTGAACCTAACCATGAACGAGCGTGCGGCCTGCTGCATTCAGGGACTCAGTCACATGGGAATCCGCGTGGACAGCATCGAGCAAGTTCTCGCAGCCAAGTCGCGACTCGAAGCCGCAGGGTTCAAAACCTCTGACGAGATGGGAACCACCTGCTGCTACGCAGTCCAAGACAAGATTTGGGCCAAGGACCCGAGCGGGATTCGCTGGGAAGTCTATCTCTTCAAATCCGACGCAGAGACAGCAAACGCCCCAGCCGCGAATGCCGAACCCTGCTGCGCAAAATAGAAAAGACCTGAGAGGAATACTCTCAGGTCTTCGATTTTTCGGCTGACCTAGCGCGATACCGCGGTGAACAGCTCCGAATTGAGCAACGCCTGAAACTTAGTGTCGTCGGCTTTGAAGTGCAACAGCAGGTCCTTGCTTTCCGACTTCACGTTCACGCTATCGAGCGCCATTTTTTCGGTGTCGTTCGCAGTCGCCTTTCGGTACATCACGCCCGCCCGCAAAAGCGACGACAGCGTAGCGGCAGTGATGCTGTCAGAAGTGATCACATCCAGGTCGAAGTTGAACCCGCTGGTGAATTTGATCGTATATCGCGAGCCCACGAGACGCTTTTTGATCATCTCGTAATCGGCAAGCTGCGCGGCTTCGCCCAGCGCGGATTTCAACATCGTCTGCGTGCCGGTGTTGTCCAGCACGCTCCACACTGTTTCCGTCTCCACGCCTTGCATCATGTCTGTCACAGCGGTATTTGCGTTCAGGCTGCGGGCTTCGCCGTCGCGTGCATCCAGCGCGGTCTTCACCACGGACGTTTCACCGAAGATCATCGTGTAGTTATCCAGCAGCGTCATGGACATGCCCGCCGCCATGGGAAAGATCGTTGCCGTGCGATACTTTGTCCCTTTGACCTTCTGCTGCTTAAGCCGCGCCATGACTTTCTGTCCGGCAAATTCTCCTTGAGCGACTCCAACCACCTTCAATCCGTCCTTGATCCGGTATGACGCGAACACCAACTGTTCCACGTCCTTCTCCGGATTAATGCCCGCACCCTTCAATGCTGTCTCAAACTGTTTGAGTGGCGGAGGAAGCACTTTGTCCTTCAGAGCGAGCGCCGTCGGCGAATTGTTGATGCCGCGATAATCCACAACGATCAACTGTTGGACCTCAGCAGGAATTGCCGTACGCGCCGTACTGCTGATTGGTGCTGCCATGGATGGCAAAGTGGAAAGACTTGCGATAAGACAGATTGCGAGTGTGCGCTTCATAGGTTTGATTCTAGCCTTGTATGTTCCCCAGTTCCATAAGGAAGATGCTTTATCCAGAGTTTTGGCTGCTTTGGAGGAAAGCCGGCCTACACTCCTAAACCCGCTGCCCGCTTCCGAGTTTCGGTGACAAACTTCTCATCTTTAAGTGATTGCAGGTTTATTTCGACATTCGCCAGCGCCCCTTCTATCGCCGCCCGCGCCAAGGCCGCTGCCACCGTGAGGTCTGAAGCCATGTTCGGATTCGATATCGGCTTCAACCCCGCCACCAGCCCGGCCACTTCCCTCGATTTCTCTGCGACACTCAGCGGCACAGACGTTGCCAGCTTCAGCGCCGCATCGATCAGCCGGTCGCCATCGCCGTCCGCCGAAGCTTTGGCATCTTTGTAGGCTTTCATCACGCTGTTGTAGGACTCGGCGTCTGCATCGATCGCCGCCTTCAGCTCCTCGCGCAAACGATTAAGCTGCGCGATGGCATCGCTCAATTGCGGCTCGAATTGCAGATACGCTTTCTTCCCCCGGGACATCCCCGCAACCATCGCGCCCAACCCTGCGGCCATCGCGCCCGCCGCTGCGGAAGCGCTGCCGCCACCGGGAGTGGCCGTGGGAGCGGAGAGTTGTTCTATGAACGGTTCCACTCCGGCGCGCAATCCGCCCACCGCCATCTTCCCTCCCATCACCGCAGCCAGCCGATTCTCCAAGATCAGCGACGAATCGAAGTTCTCCACCTGGAGAAACCATTCCGCCGCCTGCTCCAGCGCTTTCTTGGGAATCAATCCAACAATCTCGCTGCTCACGGGCGCAACTCCGTAACGCGCCGCCTCGCGCTTCACGTACTCAAACACCCGAGCGATCGGCGTCTGCTCAAAGTCAGTCAGGTTCATCGACACTTGCGCCAGCCCGCGCACGCTGAATCCCGCGCCTTTCACGTAACGCAGTCCCCCGCTGGAATATCGGACAGCCTTCGCCACCTTCTTCGCAATGTCCACGTCGGGCGTGTTCAGGAATACGTTGTACGCGATCAGCGCCTTGCGTGCGCCCACCACCGTTGCCCCGGCCGTGGGATGGACCTTCGCTTCGCCGAAATCCGGCTTGCGCGCGGGATTGGTGGCGATATCGTCGCGAATCCCCTCGAATTGTCCGCGACGAATATTCTCCAGGTTCGTCCGCTCGGGTGTCCGCGCCGCAGCCTCGTAGAGATAAGTAGGAATCTGGAAACGCTTCCAAATCTCTTCGCCGACATGCTTGGCAATGGCAACGCAGTCCTCCAGTGTCACGCCCTCAATGGGGATAAACGGCACAACGTCGGCAGCGCCCATGCGCGGATGCGCGCCCTGGTGCTTAGTCAAATCGATCAGCTCGGAGGCCTTGCCCACACCGCGGATAGCGGCCTCGGCAATGGCGTCGCGATCGCCGACGAGGGTGATCACGCAGCGGTTATGGTCGGAGTCCATCTCGCGGTCGAGTAGATAAACGCCTTTGACCTGCATGGCTTCGACAATGGCATCGACAACCGCCTTGTCGCGGCCTTCGGAAAAATTCGGTACACATTCAACAAGCGTGGACATAGCGAAAAAAGAATATCAGAGACCTGTCTTGTCATCCTGAGCGTAGCGCAGCGAAGTCGAAGGATATATGCATTGGAACTGGCGCTTGTAATCCAGGGCAGGGATACTTGCCCGCGTTTGACAGACGGCTGGGGTCGGCGTAGCGTCAAAGATGAGCGAGAATTTCTGATCTCTCTTTCAGACCTCTGGACTAAGTCAGCACCTCTGAAGTTCCTTCCTCTTAGCAACCCACCACAACCTGAAGGAGGTTGCCATGTTTGCTCGCAACGTTACTATCAATTTGAAACCGAATACGCTAAATGATTTCACCCAGACACTTGAAAAGGACGTCGTACCGATGCTGCGCAAGCAGCCGGGATTCCGCGACGAGATCGCGCTCGCCGGTGACACCGACACGAACGTGATCGCCATCAGCCTATGGGACACGAAGGAACAAGCTGAGGCTTATGCAACCGCCGGTTATCCTGCGGTCCTAAAGTCCTTGGAGAAATTCCTGGACGGCACGCCCAAGGTGCAGGTCTCGAAGGTTATAAACTCGACTACGCACAAACTGTCCGCGGCAGCAGTGATCGCGGCGTAACAAGAATCACACCGAGGACAGGAGGGCTTCACCGCCCTTCTTGTTCCGGTGATTTCGCAAAACGAAAGAGATAGAAATGTCAAAGATCAATGGCGACAAAGCAAGGCAGAACATCCGACACAGGAAGCAAGCCAAGATGCGTGTAAGAACCCAGGCTCTTAAGGCAACAATGCAGAGCCCACTCAAGACCACCATCCAATCGGATATCTCCCCAGCAGCGGCCCCGGCGAAATAACATGCCGGCAGAAGCCATCCGATACATCGACAAGGTTCCGGCTATCCTCTATGGCGGGAATGTTGACTCCGTGCCCTTGACTTGTAAGTCTTGCAATGCAGAGTATCGCGTCCACTACTCCAATTCCGAGATCAACCGGCTCGTCGACAGCCGCTACTTGGCGGAGGTGCGGATCAATAGCGAACATCCACACCACGAACGAAGCATTCTGCTCTAGGCATCCAGCCTTACCAACTCTCCCCGAATCAGCGTGACGTCATCCCGAACGCGAAGCGGAGGGATCTGCGGGTGCCCCACCTGTGTGCTTTTCACAGGTGGGCCAATACGGTCTCATCCCGCAAGCGTAGGGAGCGATCTGCTTCTGCTCTCCCGGTAGTGTGCAGTGTGCAAGAATCTCTCCGTGTCCTCTGTGCCTCCGTGGTGAACCGTCTTACCCCGCCGCCGCGCACGCCGCCACATCATTCTTCGGACTATTCACCGCCGAACTCACCGGATACCGTTTCATCTCCTCCGCCGGATACGGCACCAGCAGCAGGTCCTGCAATTCCGCCGCGCGCTCCGCTTCCGCGGTCAACCACAATCCGAATTGCGAAGTCGGCAGGATCACCGGCATGCGGTCGTGGACATCAGCCACCAGCTCATTCGGAGTCGTCGTCAATATCGCGCATGTCTCCATTACCGCGGCCTCACCGTCCGACGACTTCCACTGCTCCCAAATCCCGGCAAACGCGAAGAGCGAATCGTCCTTCATGCCAAAGTGAAACGGCTGCTTGGCTTTGCTATTACCATCCCTCTTCCACTCGTAAAATCCGTCCGCGGGAATCAGGCACCTGCGCTTCTTAAACGCCGTCCGGAATGACGGCTTCTCTAGGATCGTCTCTGACCGCGCATTGATCATCTTGTAGCCGATCTTCACGTCCTTCGCCCAATGCGGAACCAGCCCCCAGCGCTGAATGTGCATTTGCATCGCCACCGTGGCCGACGACGCCGCGCTGAAATCTTCCGCCAGCTTCAACACCCGCACCTGTTGCGACGGCGAGATGTTGTACCGCGGCGAGTAGTCCGGATCGATCTCCACGCCGAACTGCTTCATTACTTCTTTGTCGGTCTTCGATAATCGAAAGCGTCCGCACATATCTTCCTGCCCCATCCCCCTTCGGGAGCACCCCCCTCCCCCGCCGCTAAGATAGCCAGAATGACGAACTTAGCGGGAAGCGGAGGCAAACGCTGAATGTAATTCAGTGTATGCGTCATGTCAATGACAAAGAGTGTCAGTTAGCGCAAAGATATATACGGTCAGATTGTTCCGGGCGGGTGCCCCACCTGTGTGCTTTTCACAGGTGGGCGGGAGTTGAACTGATACACTCGCTCGGCAACGGCGATTGGACTCAAACGACACCACGGCCTTGCTGCCCATCTTCACTACTACAAAAGCGCTTTTACGATTTCAAGCTACATTCCCGGACGAAGATGGTGGAGAAGATTCGGTACATGCACAACAATCCAGTTGTCCGAGGTCTCGTCACGTCAATGACCGATCGGTCGTGAAGCAGCGCTCGTTTTTCCGTGAACGGAGAAGAGCGTGCGATAAAGATCGACTTTGATGAACTGGTCAAAACGGTGGGGTCAAACTGATCTCGCCCACCTGTGAAAAGCACACAGGTGGGGCACCCGGCTGGGTTATCCGTCGCTCAATCCATCGTTCGGAAGGATACGTAGGGAGCGGAAACCTCGAGTATCTTGTCCTCAGGTTGTTCTATTCGAGGATCAGGGCCGGTTTTGCGCGAGGCTAATTTCACGTCAACATCAAATTTGACGTTGATATGAACGAGAGAGCACTCCCTGGATACGAAAGACGGAGGCCCGAAGCCACTTCCGCCCGCTATAAATGTTTTCAGTAACTCTTTGCGAGTCATTCCAGGCTTGATCTCAGCGGCGGCTCGCAGGCCCGAGTCAATCCACGCTAAGTAAGCATCGGGAGTTGAGTGGGAATGTTTTGATCCCGGAGTCGCGTCTACATAATCGGTGTTCCTCAGGATTGCTGCACGTGTCGCCTGAATCTCTGGAGCGAGTTGCGCAGCGCTCTTGAGGTGTTCTAAATGGGAAAGGAGCAGCATGGTGATTCTTGGTTCGCGGTCGCTGCACACTGTTGCGATCCGGCGCTCAGGAAATGCAGTTTTCAGGATGAACAGTGCATTCTTGATTTTCTCCGGCGAATCGAGAAGATCATCGGGCCATGTATCCAGCAGGACGATTGCTGCCGAATCGCCAGATCTGTTGATCGCCTTTTCGGTCCAACTATCGAACACGGTCGTGCCCAACATCACACGCTGAATCGCATGTTTCGCATAATCGCGATTAGCAGGAATTTCTACAGAGCAGTCTTGGGCCACTGCGATAACGCTTGCGACAGCCAGCGGCACCCAGAACAAGTAGCGCTTCATGATTGCATTTTATGCTTACTTAAACCACGTATACCCCAGCACCAATTGAATGCTGGCATTGATCCCGGAATTGGCGTCGGCAATTCCCGCGTTGGAGACGTGCATGTACTTCCCTGTGAAGGTCACGGCCTGTTTCGGCTTTACCAAAAAGTGGACGCCGAACCCGCCCTGCGGAGTGAAGTTGAAATTGTTGGTGCCGAAGGGGACATCTTGTCCGGTCCACATTGCGCCGCCGCCGAGTTCAGCAAACGGGATCATGCGCTTTCCCCGGGTGAAATTCCATTTGAGGTCCATGGGGCTGAAGCCGCCGCCGTAAGTAGCATTCGGCGGCTGAAGGATGGCGATGAAAGGCAGCGCTTCGAAAACATATTCAAGGTTGCCGTGGATCCAACCGCGTCCGACATCTCGGGTGAGGACTTTGCCGAAGCGTCCGCCGACGTAGAAGAATTGCGTGCTGGAGCGTTTGCCGAAGCCAGTGCCGCCGCCGGTGAATGCGTCGAATTCCAGCGCGCCTTTGTGCAAAGGCAGAGTGGAAGTTTCCACAGTTGCGGGCTTGGCGGTTTGGGCGAAGGCAGATAGTGACAGCAGCAGCACAGCGGCAAAGATACGGCGCAAATTGAGTCTCCGAGGGTCGAAGGAATAGAAGCAATGAATTTATCAGCAGACGGAGAATCTGAGGAAAATTATTTCAGCAAAAGAAAAACCGCCCCAGGGGAGCGGTTTGATTTATCGATTACCTCAGCGGCTGAAGCCAGATTCTCTGAAGCACCGTAATGCAGGGCTGAAGCCCTGCGCCACCCGAGTGAGGCTCTGCGGTATCCGAAGTGGGCTGGTGTGGGCGAGGACGCCCACATGACAGCCGGCGGGACGCCGGCGCTACGTTTGATTATCCGGCAATCTCTTCGAGCTGTTTCTCGTCGAAGTCGAAGTTGGAATAGACGTTTTGCACGTCGTCGTTCTCTTCCAAAGCTTCGATCAAGCGGATCATCTGGTTGACTTGAGAGCCTTCCAGCTTGATGTAGTTCTGCGGAACCATGGAGACTTCATTCAGTGTCGGCTTGATGCCGGCTTTCTTGATGGCTTCGAGTACGGATTCATAAGCGCCGGGATCGGTGTAGATCTCAAAATTTTCGTCGTCAGAGCGGAGGTCTTCCCCGCCGCTGTCGAGCACGATGTTGAGCAGGTCATCTTCCTTGGCTGCGGACTTGGGAACAACGATGTAGCCCTTTTTGCTAAACATCCAAGCCACTGATCCGGCTTCGCCCATGTTGCCGTTGTTCTTGCCGAAGCCGTGGCGGATCTCGCTGACGGTGCGATTGCGATTGTCGGTGGTCACTTCCACGAGGATTGCGACTCCGCCCGGACCGTATCCTTCGAAGGTAATCTCTTCGTAGCTGACGCCGGGCAGTTCGCCGGTGCCGCGCTGGATGGCGCGCTTGATGTTGTCAGAAGGCATGTTCTCCGCTTTGGCGGCGGCAACGGCGGTGCGCAAGCGGGGATTCTTTTCCGGATCTCCGCCGGTCTTGGCGGCGATGGTGATTTCCTTGATCAGGCGGGTGAAGATCTTGCCGCGCTTGGCGTCCAGTGCGCCTTTCTTATGTTTGATTGTTGCCCATTTTGAATGGCCGGACATGGTTCAACCTCGTTCTCACAACAGACGTTATGAAGTGAATTTCAATGCAGAAAAGACGGCGGCCAGAAGAATTTCCGGCGGGTCTAAACATATAAGAACAGTAGGATTATAGCACTGGATTCGCGCCTCACGCGTGATTTTCAGGAAACTGCGGCGAGCCCGCGTTTGGGTTTATAGCTTTCTCATTGCGCGCGCGATAGGCATAAAGCACCGCCAGCAATGGCGCGGATAAAACGATTCCCCAGAACGGGATGATGATGCCGAGAACGATCGGCATGAGGATTGACGCCCACATCGGGACTTTGGAGGTGCGTCGCAATAAATAAGGTTGAAGCAGCAGGCCGTCGATGACGACGATAATCGCGTAAAGGATCAACACATAGAACGCGCGTTCAGGCTTGCTACTGAATAATCCTGCAGCTGCGGGACCAATGAGACCGAGTATCGGCCCGAGGTTGGGAATGAACTGTAGCA
Organism: Candidatus Angelobacter sp.; assembly: GCA_025462835.1. Classification (GTDB taxonomy): domain Bacteria; phylum Acidobacteriota; class Terriglobia; order Terriglobales; family Acidobacteriaceae; genus JAICLA01. Next base: position 13,105 of record JAOAPH010000065.1, read on the forward strand.
AGCCGCCGAGAATCGCCCAGAGCGGCGCGAACGGAATGTGCAGGATCAGCAGTCCGATGAGCCATAAGATTCCGACGGCAATGGCGTCATAAGTCTGCGCGATGAGCCAGTTCTTGAGCGCGCCGCCGGTTGTGTGCAGGTGATCGCGGAGTTGCATGAGAATTGGATGCTGCGCTACTGCCGTTGAACAAGATTCCCGGTGGGCGAGCCGACCATCGCCTGGAAGATCTTCAGGCCGTCTGACGAGCCGAGCATGGCTTCGCTGGAGCGGTCAGGGTGCGGCATCATGCCGAGGACGTTGCGTCCTTCACTGCAGATGCCGGCGATGTTGTCGAGCGAGCCGTTGGGATTTGCTGCTGAAGTGATTTCGCCTTCCGGCGTTGCGTAACGGAAGACGATGCGGTCCTGCTTTTGCAGTTCCGCGTGAGTGGCGGGATCGCAGAAGTAGTTTCCTTCCATGTGTCCGACGGGAATCTCCAAGACCTCGCCATTGGTCAGCGAGTGGGTGAAAGGAGTGTCCGTAGATTCGACACGGAGATTGACCTGCTTGCAGATGTATTTGAGTCCGGAGTTGCGGAGCAGCGCTCCGGGCAGCAGTCCTGACTCGCAGAGGATCTGGAAGCCGTTGCAAATGCCGATGACCAGACCGCCTCCTGCAGCGAACTTGGAGACGCTGGCCATGATGGGCGCGAATTTCGCGATTGCGCCGGTGCGGAGGTAATCGCCATAAGCGAAACCGCCGGGAACGATAATGGCGTCGCATCCCTGGAGATCGCTGGATTCGTGCCAAAGGAAAGTGGCTGGCTGTCCGGCCGCGTGGTTCACGGCGTAGTAGCTGTCGTGGTCGCAGTTGGAGCCCGGAAAAATGATCACGCCGAATTTCATGGTGTACCGTGATTTTAGCAGAGCGTCACCGCCGGGAATCCCGCCGGACCAGCCTCCAGCAGCTCTGGATTCCTTAAAGGTACTTAGCCCTCCCTCTCTGAAAAACCCGCATCACACCTTTTGTTGGTGCCAAACCAATAGTTTTGGAAACGGAGAATAACTATGCGATCAATGCGATTAATTGCTGCTTGTGCAGCACTCACTTTGGTTCTGGCTATTGGCTGCGGAAAACAGCGCGCCAATAATCCAGCCGTAAAGAACAATGTAGAGGCCGCCTTGGATCAGGCTGGCCTGAAGAACATCAATGTGGATGAAGACCGCAGCAAAGGCGTGGTCACGCTGAAGGGCGAAGTCCCCAGTCAGGACGACAAGGCCCGTGCCGAGGAAGTAGCTCGACAGGCTGCCGGTAATGAAGTGGTTGCCAACGAACTGCTAGTCACCGAAGGTGGCGAAGGCAAAGCTAAGGACATGGCAAAGTCTAACGACGATGCCATCGAAGCCCGCTTCAAGGAATTGGTCACGGCCAAGGACATGAAGAACCAGCACATTCATGCGGACGCAAAGAATGGCGTCTTGACGCTCACGGGCGATGTCGACAACCCACAGCAGCGGACAGCGATCGAAAAAGACGCGGCCAAGATCGACGGCGTCACTCAGGTAGTGAACAAGATCGAAGTCAAAGGCAGAAAAGCCCGCGGCTAGTTCGGTCAAAGCACAAAGGGCGGCGAAAGATGCCGCCCTTTTTTATTTTAGCTACAGCTTTCCGAGTGAAGTCCGCTGTCGACTGAGCCGCTGCTCGCGGTCCTTCGCGAAGCGCTGGATGCCCGTGAAGATGGAATCGGCGTCGAGATGCGCTTCGGTGATCACGTCTTGCTCCAGCCCGCCAGTGAGCCAGCGATTCTCCTGGTCTGAGGTGAGCGAGTACTCGTCGGTCAGCGGACCAGCATCGCGGATCGGCCACATGCGACGCGTCCCTGTAGTCACGAACATGAGGTCGTAATGAGCTTCCGACGGCAGCACGGAATTGCGGTAGGCTTCAGGTTGGAGATCAAATAATTCTTCACTGATCGCGGCAATCACTTTCACATTGATTCCGGCCTCATCTAAGCGCGACAAAATACTGACAAGGTTATTGGTGGAACTGGAGCCCTGCGCTACGACGTATCCATGGCGTGGTTTTCCCGGCGTGAAATCGCGAATCACGTAAAGTCCCTTAGCTGCGGCCTTGAGATCTTTATCGGCGAAGCGATTGCGATCGACTACTTTGAAATCCGGGCGCGCGACTTCGATGCTGATGATGCCGACCTTGGGATCTCGGGCGGCGATCTCGGCGGCGGCAAAGTAGCCGGGAGCGACATCGTTGTAATCCCAGAAACTCAGGTGAATGGTTTCACCGCGGGGAAACAGCTTCCAGACTTGCGGGGCGAAGATGCCGAAGTGCGTGCGCGCGTCGGCTGCAGTCTCCGGCCCAGAGTGCGCAGCCAAAATATGCAGCACGCCCATGCGGAACAAGCTGTCCTGATTCTGCTGACTCCATACGCGTGCGGGAAGATACATCAATGGAGTGAACGCGCCATAGGTGCCGCTCAACGCCCATACGCCAGAAAACTTTTTGGGATCAACGCTGGTGCTCTGGCTCACTAGGCCGATAGCGGTCGATACGTTTCCAGCCTCCTGGATCGCGGCTTTGATGCGTGTGCCAGCGGGATTCGTTTCCGGATCATAGTGTCCCCAGAAACTGCCGTGCTCCACGTTGATGGATTCAGAGAGGTCGGCGGCAAGAGTGAAGAAGCGGTTGTCGGTGACGTAGTTCATCCACTTGATGATCTCGGAAATGCCGCGACGGGCACCCGCGGCTTCGCCCGGCTTGCGGAAGAGCGCGATGTCCACTTGCTTTTCTGCGCCGGTGTAGCGGTTCTTCACCGTTACCTTTTGCGGCTCGACTGGCAGATTGCTGACGCGAAGGCGATCGTCGAGAAATGGATCACGCTTCGTGTCGAAGTGTATTGGCGCGTCGTCTTTTACGGTGTCGCCGATCTGCACAAGCCGGTCTGCCAGCCAGTCGCCCAAACCATTGCGGTCGAGCAGCGACATCACTCTGTCGATATTGGTCTTGAATTGAATCAGGCGCTCACGCGAATCTGTGACCGGTCCCTTGCGGATGCCTTCGAACTCCACGCCATATTGTTTCTCGAATGTTTGTGCGAGAGCGACGAAGTACTCGGAATTCATTTTCATCGAGTAGGGATGACTCTTGTAGCCACAGAGCAGATCGCCGTATCCGGGAAGCTTGCCATCGTGGCAACTGGGCCAGTAACCCTTGATGGTTTTACCGATGACGATCATGGGACGGCGATCATTCTTGTCCCAGTCCTCCATAGTCTTCAGCACGGAAACGACTTGCCCGTAGTCGTTGCCGTCCTCGAGCGTGAACACATTCCAACCGTAAGAAGCCCATTGCTCAACGAGGTTGTAAACCTCTTCGTACTTGCTGGCAATGACGCCGCCGATGAGCGCGTCATCGATACCAGCGTTATTGAACGACAGAAGCAGACGTAGACGCTTGCCGACCTGCATTGCCAGCGCTTGGGTCTTGAGCTCCTGCGCGTGTCCTTCAGTCATCGCGAATTCACCTTCGAGAGCAATGACCTTTGGCGAAGTGCCTGCGCCGACGATGTCCCATAACGCTGCTTTGCCTGCGGCGGTGGCAAGGCCCACTCCGGATGGGCCACCGTTCACGTCGTTGGTGCCGTCGGTGGATTCGGCATGTCCTTGAAGCGCACGGATGCCGCGTCCTTTTGCCTGCGCGAAAAGCGGAGCGTCGGCCAAACCGTTGTCCTGCAAGAGATGCGCGAGCGCGCCAGCGCCGCGGCGAAATCCTAAGGCGTCGACGGGGAGAATCGCTGTGTGCGGATCGACAAAGTATTTCCGATCGCCGGTTGCCTTGTACATGCGCTCCATTGCCTGACCCATGATCATCCACAGGGCGTAGCCGGTGGGAATGTTGTGGCCGCCGGCGAGCAGAAATTTGTCACTGTAAGGATGCTTGGGACGACGGTAGTCGTAACGAAGTCCGCCTAGTTCAGGTCCCGCCAAGTGCAACGCCACGTTGTAAGGCGTGTAAGCCAGTGGCCCACCAAAGTGTCCGGTCTGCGCGTAGTTGCCCAGCAGCACCAGGGTCATGCAGGTCATGAAACCGATGTCTTCGGCGCGCTGGCGGTCAAACTCGATCTCGGTTTCAGGTTGTTTCGGTTGTGTAGCCACAGACATTTCAGACTTCTCCTGAGTTAATAGCGCGAGTGCCGGCAGGGATTACAGGTTTTTGCTCGTCCACCCGTTGATGCGCTCCAAGGCTTTGTTAATGTTCTCGATGGAATTGGCGACGCTGAAGCGCAAATAGCCTTCGCCGTATTGTCCAAATGCCGTGCCCGACAGACACGCGACTCCCGCTTCTTCAAGCATCGCGTCAGCAAGCTTCTTTGATGTCCATCCTGTCTTGGTGATGTTGGGAAAAACATAGAAGGCGCCTTTGGGCACGCGGCACGAGAAACCTTTTACCTTGTTCAATCCGGCGACGAAGACATCGCGGCGACGCTGGAACTCTTCACACATCGCTTCCACGGAGGCTTGGCTTCCCTGCAACGCCTCAACGCCGGCCATCTGCGTGAAACTGGCGGTGCAGGAAGTCGCATTTACCTGTAACCGTGCGACATGAGTCGCCAGGTCGGCGCGCATTACGCCATAACCCATTCGCCATCCGGTCATTGCGTAGGTCTTTGAAAATCCGTCGAGCAGGATGGTGCGGTCTTTCCAG
>JAOAPH010000092.1 GCA_025462835.1 Candidatus Angelobacter sp.
TGAAGATCGTTGTAGATCCCAAAGCCTGCGCGAATCACGGTCTTCTCCCTGAACGGGCTCCACGCCACTCCGATCCTTGGTTGCGGCAGGAACTTTGCATGATTCTCAGTGAAGAGCGAATCGCTGACGCGAGGATTCGTGGAGATCACGCTGTCTGTAAACGTGTAGTTAGCGGCGCGGCCGTGGGCCTCGTTCCATCCGGTGCTGGATTCAGCGCGGAAACCGAGAGTCGCGGTAAGTCTGGGGCTGAGTCGAATCGTGTCCTGCACGTACCAGGCGCCGAAGAGCGAACGCCAATTCATCTCCGTCGGCGAAGGATCGAACAGGAAACTGGAAACATTTCCTTGCAGGAATGTTTGCAGGCTGGTGAACGTCGCTTGTCCAAACTGGCTCAAGGCAATGGTCTCATTCGATTGGAAACGCTGCAGCCACACGCCGAAGTCAAACTGATTACGGCCGCGCGTAAACGCCACGTGATCGTCAAAAGTGTAGAGATTTCGCGCGATCTTCAAGTTGCTTCCGTTGTTGCTTCCCGCCAACCCAAGTTGCGCCTGCGGATTCGATGCCGCGCTGCCTCCCACCACGACCGCGCCCACCGGATGCCCGATCAAAAAGCCCCGCACATTCTCTGCAGGTGTGCCCGGAGTGGGCTCTCCGGTAAAGAAATAGCCGGCACGCGAAAAGCCCAGTCGCGCATTGTTTATTAATCTCGGCGAAAAAACATGCGTCTCTTCCAGGCTGAGCACCTGGTTCCGCAACGTCAATACATCACTGCTGAAAGGATCGAGAGGCGTGGCCGTAAAATCTTCACCGTCGTCGATGGTGTAGACACCAAAGAGCGTATCCCGCTGGGAAAAGATGTGGTCAACTCGCGTGGTGCCGAAATCCTCGCGAATAATTTGTAGTGGGCTGCTGAAGACTTCCGCGATGCCACTAAAGTCCGGTGCGCCGGCCGGCGCCACGGGCCAGAGATTCAGCAGGGGTTGAACACTGGGCACCGCGGCTGCCCGCGACGCGGCGTCCGGAACGAAGGCCGCCGAGGTCTGATGCAGGTGCTGTCGGAATCCCTCGTAGTTAGCAAATAAGAATGTCTTTCCTTTCATTATCGGCCCGCCAAGAGAGGCGCCAAACTGATTGCGCTGGAACGGCGGAGCTGCACCCTGGTCAAAGAAGTTGGGCGCGTCCAGGGCATTGTTGCGCAAGAACTCGAATACCGATCCATGCCACTGATTGGTTCCCGATGACGTAATGATCGACACTTGCCCGCCCGGGTGTTTGCCGAATTCCGCGCCATAAGAATCTCGCAGCACATTGAATTCACGTACGGCATCTACGCCCAGCAACATGCCGCTGGTGCCACCCGGTTGCATATTGTTTTCCGCCGCTCCGGTGTACTCGATCCCGTTCAGCAGAAATAGATTTTGTTGCGGACGATTGCCGGAAACTGCAAAGTTATTGGCGGTAGTTGAGTTTGAGATCCCCGTCCCACCGGTTTTCTGCGAAGTGAAATTCACGACGCCGGGATTGAGCGGCAGAAGCAGATCATAGCTGCGTCCATTTAGGGGAAGGTCCTTTACCGCACGCTCCCCGACAAGACCGGAGATGTCTCGCGTGGAAGTGCTGACTATGGGCGCATCTTCCATGACGGTGACGTCTGTTCTGACCTTTCCCACTTGCAAATGCAGATCAACGTTGGCCTCTTGGCCAACCACCAGATGAATGCCGGTGCGGACCGCATCTTGGAAGCCTGGCTTGGCGCACCGCACTTCGTATTCACCGACTGGGAGCGACAGCAGGAGATAACGGCCTGCATTGTCAGTGCGGACTATCCGCATGGCTCCAGTCTCAAGGTTTTTTGTCGTCACATCCGACGACGGCACCGGTGCGCCAGAGGAGTCCGTAACAGTGCCCTTGATGGTCGCCGAGACTTGAGCCTGGGACGAGAGCCCACAGAGCAGCATCACTATCGAGATGACTAGGATAAGAAGGCAAACCTGAAACAACGGGGAGCGACGAGTACAACGGAGATCCAAGTCCATGTTTCTACCCACCTCTGACTTGTGTAAGGCGACTATATAATAAATTCGATTAATATCGTGATGTCAAACCGACTTAATACGATTTTGTGCGAATCGCGACCAGGGAATGGCGGGAGCATTGTGAGCGACTGGTCGCCCACAGAGGTCTAAGCGGAAGAATCTAAGAGCAAGAATCTGACGATGGTGGGCGCTGCAGGATTCGAACTTGAGGAGATTTGCAGGCGTGAGCGTAGCGGGAAGCCTGCAGCCGAAATCCCGAAGCGCAGCGAGGGACCTCTAAAGCGTCAAAACGGGGCAGGTATGGTGGGCGCTGCAGGATTCGAACCTGCGACTTCCACCGTGTGAAGGTGGCACTCTACCGCTGAGTTAAGCGCCCGATAATGGCAGGGAGGCATGTCGATTGTATCAAATGCTTTAGCCCTGCAAAACTGCTGAAAGCAAGCCGCTCTTGGGACTTACCGCGTTTCCGGCTACAATTCAGGAGACCAGCAACTTTTGTGGTATCAGTGGGTTTGCAACGATGTGGCTACCATTGCGGTTAAAACCGGGACATGGAAAGCAGGGACATGGAAGCCCGGTGTCGGCGTTTGGCCTGCCGTACCCGGAAGCATGCCTCCAAAGCGAGTACGAGCAGCAAAATCAGTGGCGGTGGTGCCAGGGATGACACCACGGACTGGCAATCCAGGCTATGACTCTTCGGTCATTGCGGATGCGAAGCTTCCAGTCGGCGGGAACGCCTTGGAAGCGCTCTCCGATGCCGAGATCATGCTTCGCGTGGGCGCCGGAGATGATGCCGCGTTCGATTACCTGGTGGAGAAGTTTCGCCGTCCGATGGTCAGTTTTATGTACCGGATGGCACACAACCAGGCGGTAGCCGAAGAGTTGGCACAGGAAGTGTTCTTGCGCGTCTATCGTTCGCGCAGCTCTTATGCCGCCGACGCAAAGTTTACGACCTGGCTCTATCGCATTGCCACCAATCTGGCCGTGAATCACGCGCGCGATACCCGCCAGGAGCGAACCGCCGATACGGTCTGCCTGGATGAGCCTGATGAAGAGACCGGCACCACGGTTGATGTCGCTGACAAGAGCCTCACGGCCGAGCAGGCATTGCTACGGCAGGAGCGCTTGGCAGCCATTCGCAAGCATGTGATGGCGCTGCCGGAGCGTCAGCGGATGGCGGTGCTGATGCATAAGTATCAGGACTTGGATTACAAGCAGATCGCCAAAGTATTGAAGTTGAGCGAGTCGGCTACGAAGTCTTTGTTGTTCCGCGCGTACGAATCATTGCGCGAGAAGTTACAGGCATTTATTTAGATTTGGAGTAGTTATGAATTGCAATCAAGCACGAGATACGTTTTTGGATATTGCGCACAGTAGCGCTATGGTTGGCGGAGAAGCAATCCCGAAGGATCTGGAAGTCTCTTCGCACCTGGCCGGCTGCGCCGAATGCGCCAAACTGTTACAGGCGCTGCAACAAGCTATGTCCGTGATGGACGAATGGAAGACGCCGGAGATCTCTCCTTATTTCAACACACGTTTGCAAGCGCGTTTGGCAGAAGCGAAGAGGGAAGAGGCAATGGCGCCGTCAGGCATCCTCGGATGGCTGCGAAAGCCGGTTTTCGGATTGCCGATCTGGCGTCCTATCACGGCAGGTGTTTTGACGTTTGCATTGGCAGTGGCTGTGGGCCTGCAAAAAGGGCCGTCTAGCCTATCCACGAACACAAGCAGTAACAAGGTCATTGGAACCAGTGCAGCCGTGAACGACCTGCAAAAGCTTGAGAAAAACCAGGACCTGTACTCGGATTTCGATCTATTGGACGACCTGAAAACGGACAACTCCAGCTCCGGGACGGGCAAGAATGGGTCTCAGGCTGAGCTGTAATTTCGTTGGGAAACCAGCAAAAAATGATATCGTAGGTGCATTATTTTGTCCCGCTCTAAGCACATCACGCTCTGTAGCATCGCGACCGCCGCTCTCCTTGTGAGCAGCGCGTGGGCGCAGCAGCCTGGTGCGGCTCCTCCCAAGAAGAATGAGCCGGCTCAAAGACAGAATTTCCAGCAAAGTCCTCCTCCACCGCACAATAGATTTCAAATAGGCCCTTTTGGAAACCGCAAGAGGGAGACCAGTGGACGCCCTGTTCCCCAAGCAGGCGAATGGCTGCGGAAATATCGCAACCTGCCGCCCCAGGACCAGCAAAAGTTATTGGATAGTGATCCGCAATTCCAGAAGCTGGCTCCAGATCGACAGGAACAATTACGCGATCGCCTGAAGGGCTTCAATAGCCTTCCGCCGGAACAGCAGCAGCGAATGCTGGACCGGATGGCCAAGTTCGATAACCTCTCCGACGAACAAAAACAGCAGCTGGAAAAAGTGCATCAGCGAATGCATGAGATCCCAGAAGATCGTCGTGGAGTGGTGCGTCGTGAATTTCAGCTCTTGCAGCAAATGACGCCGGACCAGCGACAGCGCGTGATGAGTTCTGATTCCTACAACACTACGTTTTCGGATAAAGAACGTGACGTCATCAAGAGCATGTCTGATATTCAAGGGACGACCGCCGGTAATGACCACGATGGCCCTCCGCCATTTGAAGCTCCCGAGTACTAACGCCACCCGACCTGACTTCGCCGTTTGCAGCTATCCGCCTTTTCAAAATAGAATCCAAAGTCTATGAACAAAGTGGTAGGGAACGCAGATGAGGCTATCCGCGACATTCGCGATGGAGCCACCGTAATGGTCGGCGGCTTCGGTCTGTGCGGCATTCCGGAAAACCTGATCGATGCTCTTGTCCGCAGCGGCGTGAAAAACCTCACTACGATCAGCAACAATGTCGGCGTCGATGACTTCGGTCTGGGCAAATGCCTGTACGC
>JAOAPH010000117.1 GCA_025462835.1 Candidatus Angelobacter sp.
GGGAGATGCGCTAACGCATCTCCCTTTTTCTTTTTTCGCTTTATCCGTGATAATCCGTGTAATCCGTGGCAAAGTTTTTGCTTTTGACTCTATGTATACAGTCCCCAAACTCGATGACTTCTCCCCATCCGCTCTGGAGAAGGCCGCAGCCAACCTGATTGCCGCGTGCGAAGCTGACGCTGCCTCTGTCACCAATGATGCCGACTTCAAGAACTTCCGCGACCGCTGGATGGCACGCAAGAACGGTATCCTCACTCAGGTCAACGATCTCTGGCTCAAGGCCGCACCCAAGGAAGCGAAGAAGGACGTAGGCGCGCGGGTGAACGCGCTCAAGACCGCTGTCGAAGAGATCGTCTCCGCCGCGGAGAAGCGCATCTCTGCCGGGCCGTCGCTCGCATCCGAGCGCATTGACGTCACTCTCCCTGGAATCCGCCGCCCGCTTGGCGCGGAACATCCCATCATCCGCACAAGGAATGAGATCGTGCGCATCTTCCAGCGCATGGGATACTCCGTCGCCGAAGGCCCGGAGATCGAGACCGACTACTACAATTTCGAGTCGCTGAATTTTCCGCCGAACCATCCCGCGCGCGACACCCAGGACACCATCTTCATCGCCGGACAGGAGCGCAAGCCGCAGCGCGACCGCCTGCTGCTGCGTACGCACACTTCGCCGGTGCAGATCCGCACGATGGAAAAGCAGCCACCGCCGGTGCGCGTCGTCATCCCCGGCAAGGTGCATCGCAACGATGCAGCCGACGCTTCGCACTCACCCATCTTCCATCAGGTGGAGGGCTTGGCTGTGGACACGAACATCACCTTCAGCGACCTCAAGGGCACACTCGACCACGCGATGAAAGAACTCTTCGGCTCGGATGTGAAAACGCGATTCTATCCGTCGTTCTTCCCGTTCACCGAACCCAGCGCCGACGTGCAGATCAGTTGCTTCAAATGCGGTGGGACTGGGAAGCTCAGTGCGAACGAAGGTTGTCGCCTGTGTAAGTACAGCGGATGGATCGAACTCCTCGGCTGCGGCATGGTCGACCCGAACGTCTTCAGCTTCGTCGAATCAAACGGCTACGACGCAAAAAAGATCAGCGGCTTCGCTTTCGGCATGGGCGTCGACCGCATCGCGATGTTGAAGTACGGCATCGACGACATCCAGCTCTTCTACCACGGCGACGTGAGATTCCTGGAGCAGTTCGCGTGAGCCGAACGAATGAGTTCTTCAAGATCGGCACGAGTTGGACGATTGTTGGAATTGGCGCGCTTACTGGACTGTGGATACTGATCACCTCACCGGCGGCGATATTTACGCTTGGGGCGAACGACACTGCTTTGGAGATCATTGCAGGGTTGGCTCTGATTTTTTCCTTATTTCCGGCTTCCCTTGCAGGAATTTTCAATCGGGCATTCGCGGGAAAGTGGTTGATTGTCGTGGGTGCGCTCTGCTGGATTGGGTTTCTTCGAGAAGAGTTCTTCATGGCAGCGAAACAAAGAATTCCGCTGTCGATAAGAGATGCCCTAACTTCATTGATTCCTGGCTCATTGGTGGTTCTTTATGGGACCTTTTTTCTGGTGACCTCAAAGTTGGGGTGGCCCCAATTGATTAGGCCAAAGCAGTCGAATTCCGAAATAAAAACCACCTACAAACAATGAAAATCTCTCCCCAATGGCTGCGTGAATTCGTTGACTACAAGGTTGACGCGCATCAACTCGCCGAAGACTTGACCCTCGCCGGCATTGCGGTCGAATCGGTATCAGGAATTGGCGACGCCACCATCTACGAGATGGACATCACCACCAATCGCGTCGACGCGATGAACCACTACGGGATCGCCCGCGAGATCTCAGCCATCTATGATCTCGACCTGAAGCCACTCGAAGCCAAGCTACCCGCGCCGAAGGGCAAAGCAAATTTTCCAATCGAAATCGATGTTCCGGATCTCTGTACTCGCTTCACGGGACAAGTAATCAGGAACGTAAAAATCGGGCCCTCGCCCGCGCGAGTGCAGCACCGCTTCGCGCAACTCGAACAGAAGCCCATCAACAACGCGGCGGATGCTACCAATTACGTTCTGCTCGAAATGGGTAAACCCACTCACGCTTTCGATCTCGACAAGCTCGAGGGGGGCAAGCTCATCATCCGCATGGCGCGCCCGGGTGAAACGCTGAAGACGCTCGACGGCATCGAACGCAAGGTGCATCCCGAAGATGTCGTCGTCGCCGACGCGAAGAAGCCAGTCGCTCTCGCCGGAGTCATGGGCGGGTGGGAGACGATGATCACCGAGCAGACGAAAAATATTCTGATTGAATCCGCGTGGTGGGATCCCGCGGCCATTCGCCGCACCTCGCGCCGGCATGGCATCCACACTGACGCCTCGCACCGCTTCGAGCGCGGCGCCGATTGGGCGTCATGCCCCATCTCCACAGATTTAGTTTCACAAATGATTTTGACGTCGGGTGGCGGGGAATTAGAAGGCGGCAAGATCGATGTCATCGCGCGCGGCTTCAAGCGCGATCCCATTACTCTGCACCACGCGGAAATCAAGCGCATTCTCGGCAAAGAGATTCCGTCGAATGAAGTCGAACGCATCATGCGAAGGCTCGGATTCACACTCACGCCCGCGCGCATCTCTCCCGTTGCCACTACCGTTAAGACGGGAACGGCGACTGCCGTCATCGAAGCGCCCGCCGACTATACCGTCGAGCTGCCCACATGGCGACTCGATGTCGAGCGCGAGATCGACCTCATCGAAGAACTGGCGCGCATTCACGGCTTCAACAAATTCGCCAACACGCTTCCCGGATTCACCGGCGCAGTCGTTGAACCTGACGAAGCTGAGAAGAAAGAGAAGCTGCGCTCGACGCTGCTGGCGCTCGGCTACAACGAAGCTATCTCCAGCACATTCATCGCGAAATCCGATTCGATCGCATTCACGTCCAGTGAAACCGCTATCGTCGAGATCGCAAATCCGCTCAGCGAAGAGGCGTCGGCAATGCGCGCATCGCTGGTTCCCGGCATGCTCGACATGATCGCGAACAATCTGAACCGCGGCACTGACACGAGCGCAATCCGCCTCTTCGAATCCGGCCACGTTTATTCCATGCAAGCAAGCGGCAAAGCAGACGAACACGATGCACTTTGCATCGGCGCGACCGCAGCCGCCATTTCGAAATCGGCAAATGCTGCGGAAATATTTCTTCACTTCAAAGGCGACATCGAATCGCTTGTCGAATTGTTCCAGCACGACTCGCTGACCTTCGATACTGAAACGCCCGACTATTATCATCCCGGACGAAGCGCCCGCGCAGTCATGGACGGCCACACCATTGCGCTGTTCGGACAACTCCACCCGACTATCGCCGCAGCACGCAAATTGAAACAAGACATTCACATCGCCGAAGCGAAGCTCGATAAGCTTCTCCAATTGCCGCTACGGGCAGCGCGCTTCGCAAAACTCTCGCGCTATCCCGCAGTCGATCGCGATTTTTCTTTCTTGTTCGATGACAGCGTCACCTTCGATCGCATCACTACAGTGATCCGCGGGCTGCGATTAAGTGAGCTCCGCGGCATTGAGCCTGCAGAAATATTCCGTGGCGGAAATGTGCCCGCTGGGAAATATTCAATGCTGGTGCGCGTCACCTTTCAATCCACTGAACGGACACTGCGCGACGATGAGGTTGCGCTCTGGTCCACGCAGATCACGGAAGCGTTGAAGGCGCTTGGCGGGATTCAGCGCGCTTAACTTAAAATTGCAAGCCCAATAAACAAGCACTTTGCAGTGACATTTGCACAGTGTTCCACGTGGAACATTTAGACTAGAAGCTCATGGCCCGCATCCACGTCCTCTCTGAAAACGTTGCCAACAAGATCGCCGCCGGTGAGGTGGTGGAGCGGCCGTCGTCCGTGGTGAAAGAGCTACTGGAGAATTCTTTGGATGCGGGAGCGACGCGCATTCGTGTGCAGGTTGAAGCGGGCGGCAAGAAGCTGATGCAGGTGACCGACAACGGAACCGGGATGGTGCGCGACGATGCGATGCTTGCATTCGAGCGCCATGCAACTTCGAAAATAAAAGATGCGGAAGATCTGTTGACGATTTCGACCTTGGGTTTTCGCGGAGAAGGATTGCCATCGATCGCGTCCGTGTCGAGGATGACATTAGAAACTTGCGCGGCAGATGAAGCAGCAGGAACGTTGATTGAGATCGCGGGTGGAAAGTTTCTGAAAGTGGAAGAGGCGGGATTGCCGAGGGGAACTTCCGTCAGCGTGAAAGATCTTTTCTTCAACACGCCCGCAAGAAAGAAATTTCTGAAGGCGGAGTCAACTGAGTTGTCGCACATTGCGTCGCTGGTCACGCACTACGCGCTGGCGCATCCGGAAAAGCATTTCGAATTGCATTCGGCGACGAACGCGGTGCTGGTTGCAACTCCAGTGAAGACGCATGCGGAACGCATCTACCAGGTATTCGGGAAGGACACGCTTGATCAGTTGCTTCCCGTTGCCGCGGAAGCTGATCTGGAGCGGGTGGGATTGCCGGAGCCGCCGCCGTGGCGTCGCGGGGAGGATTATGAAAAGCCGCTGCCGGGCAAGTTGCGCGTGCATGGATTTATTTCCAAGCCGGAGATACAGAAGCTGAATCGCAACTCGATTTTTATTTTTGTGAACAATCGCTTGATCCGCGACCGGTTGGTGCAGCACGCGTTAACCGAGGCGTATCGCAACATTCTTCCGCCGACAGTTTTTCCTGTGGTGCTTTTATTTTTGGAGATACCGCCGGAAGAGGTGGATGCGAATGTGCATCCGTCGAAGACAGAAGTGCGGTTTCGGCAACAGGCGTTCATTCACGATTTTATTCGGGACAGCGTGCGAGCAACGTTGATGCGCGCGCGTCCGGTGCCGCAATTCACGCGAGAGATCTCCGCGCAGCCGACTGCGGGGCAGGCACTCACGCCGGGCGCAATGCCACTGCAAGATGGCGTTGCAACAGCGGCAGCGGGCGTAGCAGATGCTTTTTCGTTACAGGCACCGACGCTGCCATCGATGAGCGCGCGATTTGCGTTTCAAGGCGGAGAAGATGTAGGCGGGAATGCCGCAGTGGCAGTGCCACGGGTAGATCATGCGGCGATCGCGAGTGCGATGAGCAACAGCGGCGGCATCGGAGACAATTGCGCCGGGGTTGTCAACGATGGTGACAACGAGACGGATGTCGCCGATCTGACTAGTCTCGCGAGTCTGAAAGCGTTGGGACAAATTCGCGAGTCGTTCATTCTCGCTGTGAACTATGAAGGATTGTGGATCATCGATCAGCATGTGGCGCACGAGCGCGTGCTTTTCGAAAAACTTTTAAGCGAGCGCAGCGATGACAGGCTTCAAGGGCAGCGATTGCTGATGCCGTTGATCATTGAGCTCACTCCTGGGCAGCAAGCGATCTTCACTGAGATCTCAGACGAGTTGCGCAGCAATGGGTTCGAGGTGGAGCCTTTCGGAACCCGCACCATCGCGGTGAAAACGGCCCCGGCGGGCGTGGGCGCGAACGAGATCGAGAAGATGTTGTTCGAGTTGCTGGAGCAGTTCGAGCGCGAGCAGCAGACGGAGAACATGGACCGGGTGAGGCACCGTATCTGCGCCAGCATTGCGTGTCACGCGGCGATCAAGGTGAACATGCCGCTGGAGCACAACAAGATGGAGTGGTTGCTGCAGGAACTTGCGAAGACGGAGTATCCAATGACGTGTCCGCATGGGCGTCCGGTGGTCTTGCGGTATTCTTTGAAGGACATTCAAAAGGCGTTTAAGAGGATTTAGTTCAACCGCAGAGTACGCGGAGGGCGCAGAGGTAAGTCAAAATCTTGAACCACAAAGAACACGAAGAATCACAAAGGTTCACAAAGAAGGCAAAGGCAAGGTTCTTGGTTGCAGGAATTTTGCAGAGCGGTAGGGATCCTTCGCTACGCTCAGGATGACAATAAAAGAGAGTTGGGGAGTAAATGATTTTTGAGCAGGAGATACAGAAAGAACGGCAGCAGAAGTGGCGCGTGAGCCCGCAGAAGGGGCCTGACCATCGCGAGATGCGCACGCTGGATGATGCTCGCGAGTTCTTGAACTCGGTGGGATTTTGCCTCGCGTATCCGGTGAAGCCGGCGGCGTTAGCGCCTACGTTCATCGGCGCATACGTTGGAGTCGAGGAGAAACTTCCCACGGCCAAGCAGGCGTTTGCCGATGAGCGCGCGCGGGCAGCGACAGAGTTGTTCGTGCGATTGTTGTTTGATAAGTCAGCGTTCGAAGTTGCGTTCGGTGACGACGGGTCGCTGCTGGTCTCGGCAGCTGAGTTCCCATATTTTTATGCGCTGGTGGGCGAGCGCAACCCGAAGGCGGCGCCGAGTCCGGGAACGCGCGGCGAGAATGCGCTTACTACGCATGCCTTCGAGATCATCAATGAACACGGGCCGATCAATGAAAGCGACCTGCGGCAGCGATTGGGTAAAGAAATCTCGCAGAACGCGATTGAAAAGGTGCTGCACACGTTGTGGTCGAAGCTGCGGATCACTCGCGTGGACCGCGGACTGGAAAACGGAGAGCCGGTCGAACCGGTCTGGGACGTGATGCATCGCTGGGCGCCGGAGCAGGTAAATGCGGGGAAGCAGATTTCGGCCGGGGAGGCGCTGTCGGCGCTGGTCTCAAAGTATCTCGAAACGACGATTGCAGCGGAACAAAAGGACGTCGAAGATTTCTTTTCGCGATTGGTGCCTCGTTCGCGAGTGACGGAAGTGATAAAGGCCCTGCAATCGGCGCAGGAATTCGGCATGGTGCAAGTCAGCGGGAAGACGATGTTGCGGTTGGCGCCGCGCGGTGCTGAAGAAACTGTGCCGGCAGCGGGCGAGCATAAGATCCGTCCGTGGCAGGCGCGCGAGCAGGGAAAGCAGGCTGCGGCGGAGAAGAAAGAGAGATACGCGTCCAAGACAGACGAGCGACCGAGTGCGTTCAGCAAGTTTGCGAAACCGGGCAAGCCGGTTGGCGAAAGGAAACCATTCGGCGAGCGAAAACCATTTGGCGAGAAGAAGTCATTCGGAGAACGTAAGCCGTTTGGTGATCGCAAGGCGGCTGGCGGCGAACGGAAGCCGTTTGGGGAACGGAAATCGTTCGGTGAGCGGAAGCCTTTTGGAGAACGGAAATCATTTGGGGAGCGAAAACCCTTCAGTGATCGCAAAGCTGCGGGTGGCGAACGAAAACCGTTTGGAGAACGAAAAACATTTGGGGAACGAAAACCGTTTGGAGATCGGAAGGCCGCGGGCGGTGAGCGAAAGTCCTTTGGGGAGCGGAAATCATTTGGCGAACGAAAGCCTTTTGGAGAGCGAAAGGCATTCGGCGAACGGAAATCATTCGGCGAGCGCAAGCCGTTTGCGGGCAAGGCCGCCGGGGAGCGGAAACCGTTTGGGGAGCGAAAATCGTCCGGAGCGGGTGGCGAACGAAAACCGTTTGGAGAACGGAAATCGTTTGGAGATCGCAAGGCCGGTGGCGAGAGAAAGACATTTGGCGAGCGAAAGAATTTCGGTGAACGGAAATCGTTTGGTGATCGCAAGCCGTTTGGAGCGGGTGGAGAGCGAAAGCCGTTCGGAGATCGCAAGCCATTTGGCGAAGGGCGTCCTCCGCGTCCTGCTGGTGAAGGCGAGCGCAAGAGTTTTGCGCCGAGGAGCGGTCCGCGTCCTCCATTTGGGGAGAAAAAATCTTTTGGTGGGCCGAAGCAGTTCGGAGAGCGCAAGAAGTTTGGTGGCGGCGCGGGGGGGCCCGAGCGAAAGAGTTTTGTGAAGCCTTCTGGAGAACGCAAACCCTTCGGAGCGAAGAAGCCTTTTGCTGGGAAGAAATCGTTTGGGGCAAAACCGTTTGGTGCGAAGAAACCTGGTGGGACGCGTCCGCCGGGAAAGAAGCGGCCTGAGGAGGAATAATTGTGAACGGCGAAGGGCAGTTTCTGGTTTCTAGTTTTTAGTTTCTGGTTGAGAAGCAAAAGCAAAAGCAAGAGAGCAAGAGCAAGAGCAAAGGCGTTGTCCCTCCGCTGCGCTTCGCTTCGGTCGGGATGACAGGATACGTGTACGCCGACAGATTGCAGAGTAATAGGGATTCTCGCTGCGCTCAGGATGACAAAAAGCTGCGCTAAGAATGACAAGAAACACAGCCGAGGGCGGCTGTGCCACACGGTTCAATTACAGAGCTACACGTCCGACTGACAGATTGGAAAGATGAGTAACGTGCGAAAAAATCGGCCGAATGGTTTGATCATTGCCATTGATGGGCCTGCGGGTTCAGGGAAGAGCACGCTGGCTTCGCGCATCGCTCGGAAGCACGGCTATCTGAATATTGAAACGGGCGCAATGTATCGCGCGCTAGCGCTGAAGGCGATCGAGTCCGATGTGTCATTCGACGACGAAGATGCGCTGATGCGGCTGGCGCAGGATTCGGTGATCACGCTGGAGCCGCGGCTCGATGGCAATCGCGTGCTGCTCAATGGCGAAAACATCTCTGAGCGTATCCGCGAAAAGGATGTGACAGATGCGGCGTCGCGTGTGTCTGTGCATCCGCGCGTGCGTGAGTGGATGGTCGGCTTGCAGCGCGAGATGGGCGAAGGCGGCGGAGTGGTGATGGAAGGCCGCGATATCGGCACGCAAGTATTTCCCAATGCCGAGGTGAAGATATTTTTGGATGCTGCGCCGGAAGTCCGCGGTGATCGCAGGTTCAAGCAGCAGGCGGGAGCGGCGCCCCACGCGGCGGTTACCAAGGATATCCGCGAACGTGACCAGCGCGATCGGACGCGGGCTGCTTCTCCGCTGCAACCGGCACCGGATGCGGTGCTGATTGATTCGACGGAATTGACGTTGGATGAAGTGATCGAGCGCGTGGAGAAGGTGATCGCGGAGAAACTGGGGAAGACAGTGGCTAGTGGGTAGTGCAGCACTCAGCAATTAGCATCTCAGTCGTGAATATTGTGGTATCACCGAATGCAACCGCAAAGGCTTGCCGCGGATTTCTAGTGCAGCACTCAGCAATTAGCACTTAGCACTTAGCATTCAGTCGTGAATAGTTGAGTGGGCGTTTCGAGTCATCGCTGACGCTCAGAAGGAAAGGCGTGGCACTCCTCCGGAGTGCAGAGTCAAAGTCCAAGGCATTGTCCCTCGACTCCGGACTGACGTCCTCCGCTCGGGATGACAACCGAAAATAGCGTCGCTCAATTACAATTGAAAAAAAGGCACAGCTTCGAGCTGTGCCTTTTTGTGTTGTCGCACTCTACTGCTTGCGGATGTTGACGGTGCCGTGCTCGTTTCGGACCTGAACGCGCGCGCCGCCCTTATTTACTGTGCCGCTGGCGCGGGCCTCGTGGTTGTCGTCGGTTTGTTTTAGCTGCTCAAACTCGGTGGAGATCTCTCCGCGATTGGCCGTGGCATCGACGCTGAAGTTCCCGTTTGCGGGTAGCACCAGGTTGACTTCACCGCGTTGATTGGCGATATCGATGTTGCCCACCGGAACCTTGGCGCGCACTTCCACGGCGGCGTTGGCATTCTCCACGTGAACATCGCCGGTCACATCTTGAAATTCAATGTCCTTATTCTTTGTGACCAGACGAACGGGGCCGAATGCGTTGTCCGCGCGGAAGTCTCCGCGGGTCATGTTCAAGTTTCCATCGAGCCGGGGAATGTCCAAGTCAGTGCGACTGGAATTGAAGTGCAGGCCCTTCGCTATTTTTGAGAGCTGGATCTCATCGAAATCGCCCTGCAAGGAGAGCCTGCCGGTAAGATCGGAAATATTGGCATTGTTCATCCGGCCTTCGATGTTCACATCGCCGTTGACCTTTTGAGCTTTAAAGTCTCCGCCGCGGACATGCACATCGGCATTGCCAGCGATGTCCTCCAGGGTGACGTCGCCGCGCGAGTTATTTGCCTTCACATTTCCATCACGTCCAACCACGCTGAGGGCACCGCGCAGCGTCATCAAGTCGACGGCGGCTTTCCGGGGAACGAAAATCTCCATGTTGACGGAACCGCCCTTCCAACTGCCGCGCGGCAGGGCCTCAACCGTGACCAGGTTATCGACGACCGTGATGGTGGGATTGGCTTCATCGCTGATCTTCTTGGCTTCCACTTCAGAGCCAGCGTACAGCGACTTGTGCAGCGCGATGTGGAGCTTGTCGTCGGAGCTGGGTGAGATCTTGATCTCACCGCGATCAAGGGCGACCTTCAAACTCGCCTTTGCGGGGAAGTCGTGGTCAACATTGTCAGAGAATTCAAACTTCTGGCCGCCGAAGAGGTTGTTCAAGTCTTCGTCGCCGAAATCAACATCTTTGCGAACGTTGTCCCAATTGATCTGACTCATTCCGCGATGAGCTGCCGAGATGGCTGTGCCGAATAGGAGAATGAAAACCAGCAGCACAATGCTGCCGCCACCGAGACCAGGGGGCGGATAGCCTTCACGCTTTGCCTGCATGTACTCGAACAGCTTGACCACGCCCCAGAGGATGAGCAGCACCGGCCAGTATTGAGCGAAGATTACGAACAGATTTCGCGCCGAGATCGCCCCCGTGTTTACCAGCAGAAAGAGGACGCCGATGAAGATCAAGACCATGGGGCCAAAGATGGAGCGGCGTCGCGGCGGTCTGACCCACTGCGGGTTTATTGGAGGAGGCGGCATTTGGGTCGGGCTAGCCATTGTTCACCTGCCCTGTTGGTGCTTGATTTTGAGTGGTGGGTGGCGGCGTCACACCCGGGGCATTAGGGTCGGCGGGATAGAAATACGTTGGTTGCCGATGGCCTTCGGTAGATGCGCCGGTCTGCAACAGCTTGATTCCGCCGATAACGATCAAGATCACGGCGACGAACGTTCCGCCACGAGCGATGCCGAAATTGTTCAGCAGGAACATAACGCCAATCGTCACCATCATTGCCGGGCCCATCATGCAATTCATCCGGCACCGGGTGCAGGGGCAGAATCGGTTTCTGTAGTAGTTATCCATAATTTTGTCCTCGTGATGCGTCTTACTGCGGTTCACGAACGTTCCAAACGTTAATGCCTTTCCAAACTCCGATGACGATCAAGATCACGGGCCAGAAATTGTGCACGAAGTGCTTGCTGATATCGCCTAACAAGAACAACACACCGAGTCCAATCAGTATGAATGCGCCAATGGGACCGTTTCGGAAACCGTCGCGTCCAGCCGCGCGGAGATCCGTATAACCAGCAGGTGCGAATGCTTGCGCAGGAGGCGGGGCTCCCGCATTTGCGGCCCCAGAAGGAGCGGCAGCGGTATTGGCTGCAGGTTGTGGAGTTGCAGTCGGTGCAGGCGCATCGAGACCAAATAAATTGTTGATGCCCAAGGGATCCGGCACTTTCTCGCCGGTGATGCGCGACTTCGCAGTCACATAGGCGTCCCACATCATGTAGAAGAAATAGAACGGGAAGAGCACTCCAAAGCCATCATTGATGTTCGTCAGCATGATCAATGCCGGGAACATCAAAACGTGGACAACACCTTTTTGGTATTGGCCGTTGTAGAAGGCGCCGACGCCGGGGATGATACCCAGAAAAGCAGCCAACGTCGGATTGGGCGTGCCGGGGGCGGCCTGAGCTGCGGCATGGACGCCGGAATAAGGGGGCGGAGGCACAGTGCCTTCAAGTCGCGCGGCGATGCAGGCCTCGCAATAAACCACTCCGCGGACTTCGCGCTTGCATTCTTCGCATAGCGGTTTGCCGCAAGTCCGGCAGTAGGCTACGGCCGGCACTCCGGGGTGATACGCACAAGTGTTCATTATGAAAGCCTCCTGTCCTGCACTAGCTGGCCTGCAGTCTGGCCTTCAATGATTTTTTCGACCTTCAATCCTGCCATTGCTTCCTGGGCCTTTTCCAGACTGTAATTTTCATTAGTGTTGGTCTCTGGTTTCTGGCTGGTGTTGTTGTCAGGACGTTGCTGTTGTTTCTGGTTCTTGTTGTTGTCCTGCTCGCCGGGGGTTCCAGAGTCCTTCTTCAACTCCTTCATGCGGGATTCCAATTCATACACGAAGCGAATGTTTTCGTAGTACTTCACCACGCGGGCGGTGGTCTGGTTATAGCGCAGCGATGCGCCGGTTGTGATCGCGCTGGGCCGCAGGTCGAGATTCCTGAGGTCGCTCATGCGCAGGCCAGCCAGGTTGAAAATCAGCGAAATGGAGAAGAAGGCCATAGCGGCGGTCATCGCCAATCGCGGCTGCGCCATGAAGTTCAGCACGGGATCAAGTACCGGAGCGGCCCACTCACGGGCGAGGGCCAGCCATGAACCTTGCGACCGAACCGCGGCGAGACTTGGCGCCATTGCGGGATCGATCATGCTGGTCTTGGCAAGGACGTTGTGAACCAGGTTCGCCGGAGGCTCCACTTCAGCCAGCGACTTTAACAAGTTCATTCCCGATTGCGCGTGGGTGAATAGAGGCCCGCAATCAGTGCATGCGGCGGCGTGGGCGCGGAACGATTCGAGCTCTTTGCCAGCCATGATGCCGTCAAGGGCATCGGCCAGCCGGGAATCGAACTCAGCGCATTTCATGCCGTTAGGGTCTTCGTTTTGGCCTGGGTATTGCATCAATTCACCTGCCTATAGGTACGAGATAATAGCCGTGCTAGTTCCGTTCTTCCCCTATTAATTCTGGACTTAACCGTGCCCTCGGGGACCCTAAGGGCGGCGGCAATGTCCTTGTAATCCATGTCTTGCAGGTCGCGCAGGATCACGGCTTCGCGCAGCTCCGGGGAGAGTTTTTGCAAGGCTTGTTGAACCATAGCCTGAGTCTCCTTAGTGGCAACAGATGCGTCAGGAGTGGGTTTTTCGTCACGAATGTGGTCGCCGAGGGTGGGTGCGTCTTCCTCTCCAGGCGGGGTAGCGTCAATGGAATCGGTCATCCGGTCTTGTTTGGACTTGCGGAAGTGGTCAACCAGCAAGTTGCGGGTCATGGTTGTGACCCAGGTGGCGAAGGCGCCGCGTTCGAGATCGTAGCTCTTGAGGGTGCGGTAGATGCGGATGAAGACCTCCTGGGTGAGGTCTTCGGCGTCGTCCTGAGAGCCGGTAAACCTGTAACAAATGTTGTAGATACGCCGGTTGTGAGAGCGGACAATCTCTTCCCATGCGGAAGCGTCGCCGCCAAGGCAACGCTTGATGAGAGAAGCTGTTAGTTGACTCTCTTCTGCGGTTAACGCCAACCGTTACTCCTGAACGTTGCTCCGAAACCCGGGGATCCCTTTGGGTATACGGATATCGGAGCCGGGGGTTCCTCTGAATTTTATCGGAGGTGGCGATTGTAGCAGGAGGGATTAAGCAAGTTGGGAGTAGTAGACGCGAGTGTCGTAGTCGAAGGCGATTTGTCCGTTGGACTGGTGGAGATCAAATAGACGGCGCAGTTCGTCGAGCATGGGGGAGTGGCGGGGATGGGAGGCGTCGGGGATGTAGGAGGACGAGAGGAGGCGGCCTTCGAGGGCGGGATAGTCGAATCGCTGGCAATTTTCGAATTGGCGATATTTGAACGGGGAGGCTGCGAAGAATTTGTCGATGTTGGAGGTGGTGTTCTCGTGGCGGACTTTTTCGTAATCTGTGCCGAAGGTAAGTAGAAGCTGTTCATAGGCGGCGAGGAAGGGCGTGGAGTCCGCGCGGCGCTCGTTCCAGATGAGGAGCACCCATCCGCCGGGTTTGAGGATGCGGACGAATTCGGAGCGGGCTCGTTCGGTGTCAAACCAATGCGCGGCTTGCGCGGCGGTGATGATGTCGATGCTGTGGGATGGAAGGCCGGTGGCTTCGGCCGTGGCCACGATGCTATGGAATTTCTTGTAGCTAGCAAGTAGTCGTTCGCCGGCGGCGCGCATCTCGGGATTAGGTTCGACGCCGAAGACGGTGTTGCCGTGATCGAGCAGAATGCGGGAGAGAATGCCGGTTCCGGAGCCGATGTCGGCGATGACGGAGTTGGGGGTGAGACCGCATTCGGACTCGAGTAGTTGCAGCAGTTCAGGCGGGTAGCTGGGACGGTAGCGGATGTAGTTATCGACGCGGTTGGAGAAGCGGGTAGTGGGGTGGGACATCGCTACCATTTAACCGCAGAGGACGCGGAGGACGCAAAGGCAAAACTTGCCACGGATTTTACGGATTAACACGGATCATCACGGATGATGCAAGGGATTGGGGCTTTGAGTTTCGGTCCGCGATTGTACTACCTATAGGGCTTCCTCCTCGCGCCTGCGGCGCTCGCTCGCGATGTGAAACCAATACCTACTCGCTGGTGAAATAGTCCACGCTGACGGGATTCTCAAATAGCGAGTAGTCGCGGGTAACGACGGTGATGCCGCCTTCGGAGACGAAGTATTTTTGCTTGTCCTCTTCGGGATCGTAGCCGATGACGCTACCTTCGGGGATATGGACGTTGCGGTCGATGATGGCGCGACGGATGCGGCAGTGGCGTCCCACGTTGACGTGCGAAAAGATGATGCTGGAATCGACCTGCGCGTAGGAGTTCACGCGTACATCGGGCGAGATCACGCAATTCTTCACCGCGGCTCCGGAGATCACCGAACCGGAAGCGACGATGGAATCGATGGCTGTCCCCGTGCGGCCGGGCTCGCCGAAGACGAACTTCGCCGGCGGATACTGGCGCTGGTAGGTGCGGATGGGCCAGGCCTTGTCATACATATTGAAGACAGGCGAGACCGACACCAGGTCCATGCTGGCTTCGTAATAGGCCTCGAGCGTGCCCACGTCGCGCCAATAGAGCGCTTCCTTCTTGTTCTCATCGATGAAGTTGAAAGAATGCACGCGGTATTCGTTCAGCAGTTTGGGCAGGATGTCATGCCCGAAGTCGTGGGTGGAATCGGGATCCTCGGCGTCTTTGAGGAGCGCGGGAAGAAGAACGTCGGTGTTGAACAAGTACACGCCCATGGAACCGGAGACCATGTCGGGGTTGTAGGGAGAGCGCAGTTTCGTTTGCTTAGGCTTTTCTTCGAAGCCGACGACTTCGCCATTCTGCTTGATGTCCACGCAACCGAAGCGTGCAGATTCGCTGGGATCGATCAGGATGGTCGCGAGGGTGACGTCTGCGCCGCTTTCATTGTGATGGCGGAGCATCAGGTCGTAATTCATCTTGTAGATGTGGTCGCCGGAGAGGATCAGTACGTGCTTAGGCTCTTCGCTGCCGATGGAATAAATGTTTTGGTAAACGGCGTCTGCCGTGCCCATATACCAGTTGTCGCTGACGCGCTTCATGGGCGGCAGGATCTCAATGAACTCGCCCATTTCCGTGGCGACGACGTTCCCCCAGCCTTCGCGGATGTGTCGGTTCAGGCTTAGCGCCTTGTATTGCGTGAGGATGTAAACGTGGCGCAGGTCAGAGTTGATGCAGTTGGAGAGAGTGACGTCGATGATGCGGTAGATGGCGCCGAATGTAACGGCGGGCTTGGCGCGGTCGCGCGTGAGAGGATACAGGCGCTCACCAGCGCCACCGGCCAGCAGGACTCCAAGCGTATCTTTCATGGTCTTTCGTCTTCAGCGAGGCGAAATCTAGCTGATGCTGCCTAAGGTCAAACCTGCACCAAGCGAAAATGTTAACACAGCGTTGGAGGAGGGATTAGGGATTGCGCCGAGCGCCAAAAAAATATCATGCGAGATTTGTTCATGGTACTGTGTAGCACATTATTTTCGGCGAGCTTAGCCCCCCTTATGACTGACTTCTCGTCCATCATGCAAAGATTGATCGTTTTAGTTTTGATTTGCGCTTTAGCGCCAGCGCAGAGCCAAGCCCCTGCGGCATTGCAGGGAGACAATACTGAAACTGTAATCAAAACGCGTACGCAGCTTGTGCTGCTCGATGTGGTAGCGACCGATCACTCGGGGCGCCCCGTCACCGACCTAAAGCGCGAAGACTTTACGGTACTGGAGCGAGGCCAGAAACAGAAGCCGACTTCATTCGAGCTGGTAGACGTGGCCAAGCGGCCGGCTTTGCCAGAAGGCAATATGTCACCGAAGTTGCCGCCAGGCGTCTATTCGAGTCATCTTGCAGCCGCGGCGCAGCAAGGCGACTTGACGGTGCTCCTGCTCGATGCTCTCAATACGCCGTGGGCTGACCAGGCGTATGCGCGCTATGAGATGTTGCAGTACTTGCAGAAGAACCACCAGACAGGACAGCGCATAGCCATCTACGGTCTAAACATGACTCTGCGGCGACTGCAGGACTTTACAGACGATCCTGAGGTCCTGCGAAAAGCTATCGACAAGCATCGCGGATCCAATTCGCCTGTATTAACCGACTCAAGTGATCCGGAGTTATCAAGCTATGGAATGTCTACCGAGGCGGCCGCTTCTGTCGCCGCTTTCCAGGAAGAGCAAGCGGCGTTCCAGACCGACATGCGCGTACGAATGACCCTGGACGCGCTGAAGGCCATTGGCAGGCAATTATCGGGTTATCCCGGACGCAAGAAATTGATTTGGGTCAGTGGCTCATTTCCCATCGACCTTGCGCCGGGAGAGAACTCCGGCTTCAACTCGCAACGCTTTTACACCGACGACATCACCGCAACCACGTCCTTGTTGCGCGATAGCCAAGTCTCGGTCTATCCGATCGACGCAAAAGGCTTGGCGGGAACGAGCATGAGGAGCGCATCAACGCGTCCTGGCATGTTTATGGGAGGGCCGCAGTTCCTTGCGGAAATGTCCCGCCGCGATTCTTCGGCGAATGCCGCCCGCTTCGCCGCAATCAAGATTGCAGAAGACACTGGCGGCCTGGCTTTCTACAACCGCAATGATCTTGACACCGCGGTGATGAAGAGCGTGGCGGACGGTGCCATCTACTACGCGCTCTCATACAGCCCTGACGATAAGAACTGGGACGGACGGTTTCGCAAGATCGAGGTGAAAGTGAATCGCCCGGGGGTGCAGTTACGCTATCGCAAAGGTTATCTGGCGGTCGATCCGAACAGCGTCGTCCGGCAGACTAAGGAGTCCATCACGCAGGATATAGGTCCTGCATTGACCGGGTTCCTGACAGCAAGCGGCATCTCCTTCTACGGCAGCGCACAGCCACTTGCAGAGAAAAAAACAATCGCAGATTCAGCCAAGCCCGGTGCCGACGCCAGTGTCGCGGGTAAAGTAGCCGCTGATATCAGCTTCCTGGTTGAGCCGCGAGACATTTCTTTCCAGCTCACGAAGGAGAAAAAGCAGCATTGCAATATCCAGTTCGTGCTTGGGGTCTTTGTTGCCGACAAATTCGTAGACTCGACTGAGGGTCATCTTGATACCGAGTTGGAGCCAGCCCCTTACAAACGCTTGCTGGAAGAAGGATTGATATTCAGGATGCATGCGATGGTGCCAGTGGGAAAATCGCGATTGCGTTTGCTGGTTCGAGATAACCAGACAGGCAAAATGGGAAGTCTGGACATCCCCTATCCGAATGAGCTCGCGGCGAAATAGCCAGGCAATGCTGCTGCAGATCCACTGAAAAATAAACGCTACATCCGCTTGACTCTGCGTGTTAACGTAAGCGGGTTCTCACAACATGTAGATTTGTGTGCGGTCGAAAGGTGCCCCCCGATAATGAGCTTGCCTCAATCGATCCGTCTTCACCCGTTTCTTGCGCTTACTGTATTTGCCTTAGTTGGTGCCGTCCTTGCTCAGAGTCCTGCGAAGGTGCCCACAGATCAGGCTGCCGGAGACCAACTCGTAACGACATTCAAGAC
>JAOAPH010000139.1 GCA_025462835.1 Candidatus Angelobacter sp.
GGGGCTAAAGCCCCCCAACAATATGGGCGCGTCAATGCAGGCCTAAAGGCCTGCGCCACCCGGAGCGTGCCATTCAGCCTCAAACCTGAAAACACAGAGGGCACGAAGGCTTCACAAAGGGCACGACGTTTCTTGGGAAAAGCAAAAGCTTGCCACGGATTTCACGGATCGTACGGATTTGCACGGATAAGGCGGGAAGCAATCTGACCGATTCTGGCGCTGCAATCATCGGGGCTAATGCCCACCCGCGAGTCAATGCAGGTTATCCCACCTGTGACTTCGTCACAGATGGGGCACCCGGCATATTTCTGGAATGTGCAGACGGTGACCATATACTCAAATAGGGTTATTAACTGTCGGGCCGGCGTCTGCGATACGATTTATATCTAGCTGAGGGGAGACCACGTCGATGAAATACGTACGTTTGTTCACCGTTTTCCTCTTGGTAATTGTTGGCATCGTGCCCGTTGCTGCGGGACAGAATGCCCAGCCCGATCATCACTACTGGACAGCTGCTCAAGTACAACATTGGGAAGGGGCGGCCACGGTTCATTCGGAAGATGTTAGACCCCTGTGGATGGCATTGAATGCTATAGAGCGCGAATACGGCTGGGTGATTGATTACGAGGATCCGATTTATTCGCTAGAAACCGAAAGTACCGTGAGTCACAATGCCCAGTGGGAATCTCTTCATGCGGGTAAACCGTCGCGTTTGCCTGCCGGAACCAGCTTCAGCAGTAAGTACCCCGAGGACTCCAGAAAATCGATTTCTGCCAGCCAACGCCAGTCTGTAATTGAGAAGATTGTGGCCGATTTCAATGCGTCTCCTAATCCTGGGCATTTTGAAGTGCACCAGGCTGGGCCAAACCGGGTGCACGTAATCGGGTATTCAAGATCTGCTAAGGGGGTTCGGCGATCTGTCTTAGATACTCCTGTTACGCTCAGCCCAGGTACCATGAGCGGCATGGAAGCTTTGAATAAGCTCGTACAAGCATTGTCAGAAGCATCTGGGACTCAGGTTGTCTTGGGAGCCATTGCTTGGAACCCGGTGGCGCGTGCCCGCGTTGAGCTTAAGGGAGTATCGGTCCCCGCTCGTGCCATACTCACCGATATCGCTGATTCCGCTAACGTAGAACTTATGTGGGATTTTCTTTACGACATCAATAGCAATTCATATTTCCTGAGCCTCCGCCCAAGATCGGTAGTTGCGACGGATGAATCTGGGCAGCCATTACTCAAAAATATGTTCCGATCACCAGTGCAGTAAATCTGTAGTGGATTGAAGGTCCAAAAAACAAAACAGCGAGCCCGAAGGCCCGCTGTTTTTACCTCAGGGGCTAAAGCCCCATTTCTTTGTGCCGTAATCGGCACGGCTAAAGCCGTGCCCTGTCAAAGCAGCTTCGGCTTTACTCGTCACTGACTACTGACCTACCCGATGTCCTCGCTCCAGTTCTCCAGGTAATTGCGGACGGCAACCATGAACTTGTCGGCGTCGGCGCCGTCGATGATGCGGTGGTCGTAACCCAGAGTCAGGCGGATGATGCTGCGGATAGCGATGGAATCGTTGCCATCTTTGTCCGTCATCACCACGGGTTCCTTGAACATGCCGCCCATGCCGAGGATTGCGACTTGCGGCTGGTTGATGATAGGCAGTCCAAACTGCGGACCGAATGCGCCCGGATTGGTGATAGTGAACGTGCCGCCGGAGATCTCATCCGGCTGAAGCTTCTTGGCACGAGCGCGCTCGGCGACATCATTGATCGAGCGCTGAATGCCGAGGAAGCTGCGTTCTTCTACTTGCTTTACGACAGGAACGATGAGTCCCCAATCGAGCGCTACAGCAATGCCAAGGTTGATGTTCTTGTGATAGCGGATCGCGTCGCCTTCAACCGACGAGTTGACGATGGGCATCTGCTTGATTCCGGCGATTACCGCGCGGGCGACGAACGGCATGTAGGTGAGCTTCACGCCATTGCGTTGCTCGAAGCTGGCCTTCTGCTTCTCGCGGATCTTTACGATGCGCGTCATGTCCACTTTGAAGACGGTGTGGACGTGCGCGCTGGTGTGCTTGGATTCGACCATGCGCTGCGCGATGATGGAGCGCATCTTCGACATCGGCACCAGGTCGCCGGAGAGAGCGTGCGCCGCCGGAACCATCGGGGCCGCCGGAGCGGAAACTGCCGCCGGCGCATAGGTTGGCGCAGGAGCAGACGGACGTGCCGGAGCCGCGGCGGGTGCGGCCGTACCTGCACCATGGTTTTCGACAAAATTCAGGATGTCGTCCTTCGTGATGCGTCCGCTCATGCCGGTTCCGGAGACCTGACGCAAATCAATGTTCTTGTCTTTCGCGATCTTCCGCACCAGAGGACTGCTGCGAACTTCGCTATGCGAACCGTCGCCCGCCGGAGCTGACGGCTGCGTCGTCGGTTGCACGGCCGTTGTGCCACCCGGCTGGTTGTCCACCACAGCGCTGCCGCGCTTCGTGTCAATTTCGGTTTCGCCCACCGGACTCGGCTTTGCGGCGGGGGCGGGAGCCTGCGCCGCTGGAGCCGCGGCGGGTTTCGCCGGAGCAGATACGGCTGCGCCTTCGGCATCAATCACGCCGACCACGGTATTCACCTGGACGGTAGTGCCTTCGGCAACCTTCTGCTCAACCAGCACGCCGGCGGCGGGAGAAGGAATTTCGGCATCCACTTTGTCAGTGGAGATCTCAAAGAGAGGTTCGTCGCGGGAGACCTTGTCGCCAGGCTTCTTCAGCCATTTGGTGAGGGTGCCTTCAAAGATCGATTCGCCCATCTGGGGCATGATTACGTCGGTAGGCATTCGTAGTCCTTTTCTTCGCTGAAACTTGAGATCGACTGTATGGATGATGACGCTGGTTGCAACCCGTAATTATAAAGCCTGAGAGGGAGGTGCGTCACTGAGCAGAATGGCCCAGAGCTGAAAAGGCGCATCTTGCGAGGGCATCCAAATCCTCCGATGCCAAACCTAAGAACGTTAGGAGGTACTCCCTTATGAAGCGAAGAAGCATTCTTGCAACACTGTTCGGAATCCTGGTGCTCTCGTTCCTTGCAATGGCGCAGAGTTCCCAGATGTCGCAGTCCAGCCAAGGAGGCGACGAACAAAAACTGAAGGACATGGAAAACAAGTGGGCCGACGCAGCTAAGAGCGGCGATACCAGCGCCGTGAATTCCATGCTGTCGGATAAGTATGTCAGCACCGAATCCGATGGCACCATGCACACCAAGTCTGAGGCTCTTGATCGGATGAAGAAGGCGAAGGTCACTAGCTCTGCTGTCAGCGACGTTCAGGTCCATATGATCGACCCGAATACCGCGATCGTGACCGGCGTATGGACAGGAGGCGGCACTGATGCGGACGGCAAACCCTTTAATGCGACCGAACGCTTTACCGATACTTTCGTCAAAGAAGGCGGACAGTGGAAGGCCGTCGCCACGGAATCGACAGCAGTGGCAAAGAAACCAGCGTAAGTTCGGAGCACAAACAAAACCCGCCCTCTTTGAAAATGGCGGGTTTTTGTTTTTCGTTGTCATCCCGACCGGAGCGTAGCGGAGTGGAGGGACCTTGCCGCGGCCGTTGGTTTACACTCTCGACGTGCGCGAACACAGGTATTACGTCTACATTCTCGCGAGCGCTTCGAAAGTGCTTTACGTGGGGATGACGAAGAATCTCCGCAAGCGAGTTTGGGAGCACCGAACGCATGCGATGGAAGGTTTCACCGATGACTACAATGTGTGCCGGTTAGTTTATTGGGAGCGGTTTCAAGATGTGCGGAACGCTATCGACCGCGAAAAACAAATCAAACGCTGGCGTCGGTCGAAGAAAATTATGCTAATCGAGATGATGAATCGCGATTGGCACGACCTGAGTGAAGGCTGGTACGCAGATTCGCTCCAACCGTTTGGTGGTGTTGCGGAAAAGCAAAAGACCCGTCGTTCACACGACGGGTCTTTTCTAAATGCTAGAGTTAGGAGCTAGTAAGCTTTCAGTTTCCGCGCTTCTCTCACCACATCTTCCACCTTCGGCAGGAAGACTTTTTCCAGTGGAGGAGAGAATGGTACAGGCGTGTCGAGCGCCGTGATGCGGACGATCGGCCCATCCAAATCCTCGAAGCAATTTTCGTTGATGATAGCTGCGATCTCGCCGGCGATGCCGCCCGTCTTCACGTCTTCGTGCAGGACGATCACTTTGTTCGTCTTCTTCACTGTGTTGACGATGGCATCCACATCAAGCGGAGCGACCGTGCGCAGGTCAATGATCTCCAGCTCGATGCCTTCTTTAGCGAGGATGTCGGCGGCTTCCTGCGCGACATAGACCATCGCCGCGTAAGTGATCACGCTGATGTGCTTGCCTTCGCGGTGCGTGCGTGCCTTTCCGATCTCGACTGTGTAATCGCCCTCAGGCAGTTCCTCTTTCACTCGGCGATACAGATACTTGTGTTCGAAGAACAGGCAGGGATTATTGTCGCGGATGGCGGACTTGATGAGTCCCTTCGCATCCGTTGCCGTCGCCGGGCAGATCACTTTCAGCCCAGGCGTGTGTGCGTACCACATCTCCGGATTCTGCGAGTGAAACGGTCCGCCGCTCACGCCGCCGCCGGATGGTCCGCGCATGACCATGGGCGCAGGCGCTCCCCATCGCCAGTTGCTCTTGGCGCAGGCGTTCACGATCTGGCTGTGCGCGGAGCTGATGAAGTCCATGAACTGGAATTCCGCAACGGGACGCATGCCCGTGAGCGACGCTCCAAACGCCGCGCTGACGATCGCCGCTTCTGAGATGGGCGTATCGATCACGCGTTCTTTACCGAAGTGATTGATGAATCCTTCGGTGATCTTGAACGCGCCGCCATAAACGCCGATGTCTTCGCCGATGCAAAAGACGGCGGGATCGCGCTCCATCTCTTCCCAAATGCCTTGTCGGATTGCTTCTAAGTATGTGACGGGTGCCATAAGTCCGTTTCTAGTTTCTCGTTTCTAGTTTCTCGCGTGGCTTAGATCGCGAATGGTTCTACCGTTTATTTGTAATGCGACACGTTCGATGCTTCGCCGACCTTCGTACCCTTCTTCACTTCTTTCACCTTCGGCGGACCGTACTTGAACGGGATCTTCACCGAGTTGTCCAGAAATACGCCGGTGGTCGCGTCTTCAGGTTTCGGGAATGGTGAGGCATCGGCGATGTCGCGGTCGCGGTCGATCTGCGCTTGCACATCGGCGATGAGGTCTTCATTTTCTTTCGACGTGAGCCATCCGCGGTCTAGCAGATATTTTTCCATCCGCGTATTGCAATCGCGCTTCTTCCAGTAATCGAAATATTCTTTCGGCACGTAAGAAGCTGCATCATGCATGGCGTGTCCGCGCATGCGCATCATCTTGGCTTCGATCAGCGTTGCTCCTTCGCCCTTGTAAGCGCGCTGAGCGGCTTCGTAGGCTACGTCGTAAACCTGGTTGGGATCGGTGCCGTCAACGATGAAACCAGGGACACCGTATCCGATGGAGCGGTCGGCCAAATCTTTGCATGCGAACTGTAACTCAACCGGCGTGGAGTACGCCCAGAGATTATGTTCCATCACCAGGATCACGCCCAACCGCTGGACGGCTGCGAAGTTGAATCCTTCATACGATGGCCCGGTGGACTGGCCGCCATCGCCGACAAACGTCAGAGCGGCAATGTTCTTTCCCTGCAAGCGCGCGCCCAATGCGAGACCAGCCATCACGGGGATGCTGTCACCCAAATGCGAGATCGGCGCGACGACGTTCTTGTCGTGCACATCGCCGTAATGCGAGCCCGAGTCACGGCCCTTGGTCGGTGCGCCGGCCTTCGCCATGTATTGCATCATGGTGTCGGCGGGAGTGAATCCGCGGACGAGCATCGCGCCCTGATTGCGGATCATCGGGCCGATCCAATCTTCTTTTTTCAACGCGAATGCCGCCGCTACCGAGCAGCCTTCTTGTCCCAACCCGAGATAGACACCGCCGATGACCTTCTGTTGCTTGAACAGATTCTCAAGTGCCTGCTCCATCTTGCGGTTCAGCACCATGTAGCGATACATCGCGATGGACTGCTCTTTGCTGAGATACTTCGATTCGCACAAAGACGGCGCGGGCGCGCTGAAATCGCCCTTGACGTTGTAACGCAGCTTGCCGTCCGCCCACTCTTCCACGGTCTGAAAATTCGGGACTTCCAGGCGATAATCCGGAATGCCATGCGGGTTCTTGCGTTGCGGCGCAACCTGTGTGAACTTGCCTCTGCTCGGAGCGGGCGCAGAACCAGTGCCATTCTTTTGACCAGAGTTGCTTGCGGCGTTGCTGGTCTGGTTGTTTTTAGCGGCGGGCTTTTGTTCAGTTTTTGATTTCATCGTAAAAACCTGAGGTGAATAAAAAGACGACAGAACCTTATGAGCTTAAATGTGTTTTGGCGTAACGGAATATTCTACTATGACTGAGGGTCGAACAACGCTACCGCTGTTCGACCCCAGCGCTTTGTTCGCGCAGGAGTGCGGACCTTGTTAGAGATGGGGCGCGCTCCCCTAGGCCCAGTGGATATCGTCTCGCCGCGCAAGATCTAATTCCTCGCGCATACGTCTTAGCTCTTCCGGTTCTCGATTGGGCGTGTCTTGATTCGCGGGTTCCGATTCAGTAGCACTCGACTTCAAGAGACTTTCCAGCGATTCAAGCCACAAGATCTGTGTTCCAAACACCTGTCCGAATTGCCGCGTGATCGCGTGTGAAACAGCTTCCATCTCAAGCTTCCTCCCGAGCGTCTTGTTTTCTATGCCGCCCCACTCCTGCTCCATGCTAGTCACGGCCTTGTCGGCGATGCCGCACGGCACGATCATCTTGAATGATTCCAGATCGGGCGTCACGTTCAGCGCGAAGCCGTGCGACGTGATTCCACGCGAGATGTGGACGCCAATGGCTGCAATCTTTTTCTCGCTGCCTTCGTCAGGGTTTGTCCACACGCCCGTCATTCCCGGCACGCGCTTGGTGTCGATGCCGAACTCGGTGCAAGCGCGGATCAGCACTTCTTCGAGCCGTCGTACGAATTCAACCGCGCCAACCTTAGAAGTAAAGCCGCGAAGGTCGCAAATGGGATATCCAACCAATTGTCCTGGCCCGTGAAAAGTGACGTCCCCGCCCCGTTTGATCTCGAATACTTCGACACCGCGCTCAGCCAAAGACTCGGGAGAGTCCAGTATGTTCTTTGCGTTCGCATTTCGGCCGAGAGTAATGACAGGCGTGTGTTCGAGCAGGAGCAATGTATCCGCAATGCGTCCCTGCTTGCGCAACTCGACAAGCGTCTCCTGCAATTTCAGCGCAGTAGCGTAATCGATTGTGCCGAGTTGGAGGACTTGGAGGTGGGGCATGGCTAAACCTCTACTTCGCGCTGTTCCCATCCGGCGTACTGTTCTTTAATTACAGAAATGTATCCTGCAATCGCGTCTCGGATGTTTTCCAATGCCTCTTGTTCTGTATTTCCTTCAGAGATACATCCGGGCAATCCCGGACACGAGACAATGTAGCCTTCCTCCGATTTGTGGAGAACAACTCGGTATTTCATCAGTCGACTATAGGCCGCATGTAGCCGCTACTCTTCCATTTTGCGGGGCGCAAAATAGAACAATACCGGTAAGTAAGCACACATCCAACCAGCCGCAAAGAATCCGGTTACAGCCGTTTCCCTCGTCTTGTATTCCTGCTCGGATATCTCTCGAATGATCTTGCCGTGGTTGACGACAAAGAATTCATCACCTCTGTGTTCGTTTGAATAGCCCTGTGAACCAATAAAGAAAAGAAGAAAATTCAGGAACAAATAAGCGAAGCCGATTTGGATGACCCTGGTCGTCCACTCTGGGAGACCCGCTGTATAAATCTCAGTCATCGGAATTGTGACTCGATCTATTCGGCTCATCAGATATAGAGCGCCAACCGTAACGAAGATGCCTAGATGCAACGGAAGCGCAAAACCGAAGTTCATGGGGAGCACCACTAACCAGCTAGCAAGATGAATGAGCAGACTAGAGACAAAGCATAGACCGGCCAAGCCAAAAAACACGTGGCGCAAAAGTTTAGTCACTCGACCTATCCCGCCTAATGAGTGCAATAGCATCGGCAAGACTTTTGCGGCAATCTTCCAAAGTCTTGCCTTGTCCATTCGCACCTGAAACTTCAGGGCAAGTCGCTATGAACCATTCGCCATTGCGTTCGATTACTTCTGTGTATTCCATCGCCTGTTACACGTTTATCGGCATGCCATAGACGCTGGCATATCCATCCAGCAGCGCCTCGTAGAGTGTCGGATGCGCGTGGATCGTGAACATCATTTCGTCCACGGTCGCTTCCATGTCCATCGCGGTCACGGCCTCTGAGATCAACTCCGTTGCTTTCGGCCCGATGATGTGCACGCCGAGGATCTCTCCGTACTTTGCGTCCGCAACCACTTTCACGAAACCATCATGGCTGTCGACGATCGTCGCTTTCGAATTGCCGACGAAAGGAAACTTCCCAACCTTGATCTGCAAGCCTTGCGCTTTGGCCGCTGCTTCCGTTAATCCCACGCTACCAATCTCCGGCTCGGTGTAGGTGCAACCGGGCACGCGATTCTTCTTCACCGGACGCGCATACTTGCCCGCGAGTTTCGCGGCTACAACCATTCCTTCCATCGACCCTGCGTGCGCCAGTTGCGGCAATCCCGCTACGATATCGCCGATGGCATACACACCCGGCTCGGCGGTTTCCATCCACTCGTTCACAGGAATGAATCCGCGGTCGGGCTTGATCTTGGTTTTTTCCAGGCCAACATTGTCCGTGCGCGGCGCGCGACCGATCGCCACCAGCACCTTTTCCGCTTCCACTTTCTGCTGCTTGCCGTCTGCGGTGTAAGTTATTGCGACGCCATCTTTGGTCTTCTCGATCTTTTCTGTTTTTGCGGAGACGACGCAGTTGATGCCGCGCTTCTTGAACTGCCGCAGCAACTCCTTGGAAACATCTTCGTCTTCCACCGGCACCAGCCGATCCAGCATTTCAATCAACGTGACATCGGTCCCAAATGACTTGTACATAGACGCGAACTCCGATCCCACCGCTCCCGACCCGATCACCACCAGCGATTTCGGAATCGCATTTAAGCTCAGAATCTCGATATTCGTCAGTATGCGCGTGTCCGGCTCCATGTTGGGAAGCATGCGCGCCTCAGATCCCGTCGCCAGGATCACAGCTTTGGCTTTCACATAGCTGAACTCTCCCGCCGCGCCGCCGCCACCTTCGGTCAGGACTTCAATTGTGTGGACGCCATCCTTCGCTGGCCCGGTGAGCCGTCCATAACCCTCGATGGTATTCACCTTGTTCTTGCGCATCAGAAATTCAAGGCCCTTGGTGTGCTTGGTCACGATCTTGTTCTTGCGGTCCTGCACGGCCTTCCAATTGATCGACGCCTTTTCCACGCCCTCAATCCCCAGTTCCTTGCCATGCTTCAGGTGGTCAAAGATCTCCGCGCTAAAAAGCAGCGCCTTCGTGGGAATGCAGCCGACGTGCAGACAGGTGCCGCCCAACTGGTCGTCTTTTTCGATGAGCGCGGTCTTTAGTCCGTATTGCGCGGCGCGAATCGCAGCGGTGTATCCTGCAGGGCCGGCGCCAATAATGGCAAGGTCATAGATCGTGTCTGGCAAGGTTTAACTCCGTGTAAAGTCGGTAGGATATTGATGCTGAAAGTGAACCTGAGATTCTAAACCACGCGGGCGAGAGGAACAAACTGGCGCACATCTGGTAAGCATTACAATCACTTGCATGTCTTACTGCGACTTCGCTCCCGGACATCCCTTCCACGGCCCTTATCACGAAACGGAGTACGGATTTCCCTCCCGTGAAGATGCTGTCCTATTCGAGCGCCTTGCTCTGGAGATCAATCAAGCCGGCCTCTCATGGCTGACGGTCCTTAAGAAGAGGGAAGCATTCAATCGCGCATTCGCAGGATTCGATCCCAAGAAGGTGGCGAAATTCAACGATCGCGACGTCGCCCGCCTGCTCGCCGATGAAGGCATCATCCGCAACCGCCTTAAAGTAAACGCGGTTATTGAGAACGCAAAGAGAATACTGGAGATCAGAAAATCACATGGCTCATTCGCGGATTGGTTGGACAGCTATCATCCGCAGAGCAAGGAAGAATGGGTCAAGCTGTTCAAGAAGACATTTCTCTTCACCGGTGGAGAGATTGTAGGAGAGTTTCTGATGAGTTTGGGCTACTTACCCGGTGCGCACAAGCCGGAGTGTCCGGTGTACAAGAAGATCAAGCGGAAGAAGTAAGCGCTACCCCATCACCTTCGCCGCATCTTTGGCAAAGTACGTCAGGATAAAATCCGCTCCCGCTCGCCGGATCGACAACAACGATTCCATCATCACGCGATCGCCATCCACCCAGCCGTTGGCTGCCGCTGCTTTGATCATCGCGTATTCGCCGGAGACTTGATACGCGGCCAGAGGCAGATCGAAACGCTGCCGTGCGGCGGCGATCACATCCAGGTACGGCATCGCCGGTTTCACCATGATCATGTCCGCGCCTTCATTGATGTCTTCCTGGATCTCGCGCATCGCCTCGCGCAAGTTGGCGCCGTCCATCTGGTAAGAGCGGCGGTCGCCAAACTGCGGCGCCGAATCCGCTGCCTCACGAAAGGGACCGTAAAAGGCCGAGGCAAATTTTGCCGCATAAGAAAGGATAGGCGTGTTGCTGAATTCTTCGGCGTCGAGCGCGGTCCGGATAGCTTTGACGCGCCCGTCCATCATGTCGGATGGAGCGATGATGTCGACGCCCGCTCGCGCCAGTGAGACCGCCGTCTTGGAGAGGATGTCCAATGTCGCATCGTTCACAATCTCGTAATGCGGCGCTTCGCCGGCTGCACTGGCGGTGGCTGCCACCGATTTCGTTCCTGTTGCCGGACTACTGCCGTAAGTATGCGCCGGAAGCATCACCTTTTTTCGCGGGCCATCAAGTCCGCTGGACTTACCGGCTTTCTCCACGATCCCGCAGTGTCCGTGCGACATGTATTCGCACAAACAGACATCCGCGATCACCAACAGATCTTTGACTTCCGCTTTGATGGCTCGCGTTGCTCTTTGAACTATGCCGTCCTCTGCCCAGGCCCCGCTGGCGATTTCGTCCTTGGTCTCTGGAAGTCCAAACAGGATGATTGCCGGAATCCCCAATTGCTTCGCTTGCTGGGCTTCCTTGAGGCATTCATCTACGGAAAGATTAAAGACGCCCGGCATGGAGCGGACCTCTTTCCGGATTCCTTCACCCGGGCAAACAAAAAGAGGATAGACCAGCGAATCTGGCGTCAACCTAGTCTCGCGAACCATTGCCCGCAGAGTCTCGTTCTGACGCAATCGCCGCAAGCGTGTACTTGGGAACGACATGGCCTTCGAATCTTATCAAAATTACCGATTTTTTTAGGAATCGCCCTGAAAACCAGCAAAGCCTGGCCCCCGGGGAAAGAAAGTACCTCAGTAACTTCCGGATATCTTCTATTCAGCATAGAATTCCCACTCAGAGTTATGCCTCCAATCACCCCCAAACGATTCGCCATCATTCTGGTGACCTACACCATTGTTTATGCCGTGGGGACGTTTCTTTTGAAGCCGGGCACCGCCCAAAATGCCTTTGGAAACCTGGGGCAATGCCTCATTCAAGCCGTGATTGTGGTGACGATGGGCATGAACGTCAGGCGCAGCAGAAAACACGGGAATGCATTTTGGTTGCTGATGTCACTGGGATGTCTTCTCTGGTTTTTTGCTCGAGTCACTTGGACCTATTACGAAACTTATCTCGGCGTACAAATCTCGGACGCATATATAGGAGGCGTGCTTTTTTTCCTTCACGGTGTTCCCATCATTGCAGCCACCACGATTCAGCCCCATGCAGAGATGCCGCAATGCGACCGCCAGCTGCGTTTGGGATACGTGGATTTCGCGCTCCTGCTGGCCTGGTGGATCTTCTTATATGGCTATGTGGTGGGCCCATGGCAGTTCGTCGCCAAAGATGACCTGACCTTCGGATTCCGCTATGACTTTCTCTATGCAATTGAGAGTCTCTTGGTTGTGGCTGCTTTCGCAGTGCTTTGGATACGCACTGCATTCTCATGGAAGCGGATCTATGGACATCTGCTGGCAGCATCATTGCTCTACGCCTTTGAAGCATTGCTGATCAACATCACTATCGATCACAAGTCCTATCACACCGGCAGCTTGTACGATGTGCCCTTGATCGCATCAA
This sequence comes from Candidatus Angelobacter sp., assembly GCA_025462835.1. Lineage (GTDB taxonomy): Bacteria > Acidobacteriota > Terriglobia > Terriglobales > Acidobacteriaceae > JAICLA01. Next base: position 12,283 of record JAOAPH010000139.1, read on the forward strand.
TGGCGTGGTACGCCTACGCAGGTTTTCTTGCTTCGCGCTCGCGCTTAGAACAGGAACCCGCGGTACTTAGCCTTCAAGTGCAGACCTATTGGCATTCGCGTTTTTCCGCGCTCGCGCTCTTTTCCATGCCCATCTTTGCGCTTTTTGCGGCCATCGATTCCGGTGTAGGTCCGGCGATTCAGCGGTATCGTGTATTGCTCACCTTGGTTTCCATGCTGGTGCTGATAGTGCTGCTTTCGCTGAAGCAGGACATGCTGCAACGCAAGCTCATTGGACTGCTGCGCGAATCGCGCGATTCTTATGAGAACCTGCAGCGCATCCAGGGAAGCCTGGTGCAGGCCGAAAAACTCGCGTCCATTGGACGCCTGGTCGCAGGCGCGGCACACGAGATAAATAATCCACTCACCGCGATCCTGGGATATTCAGACCTTCTTGCCGATGATGATTCCGCCGCTGCCGATCAACGTCAGATCGCCGACAAGATTCGTGGCCAGGCCCGGCGCACGAAGACGCTCGTCTCCAGTCTGCTCACATTTGCCAAGCAGTCGCCGATGCAGCGTTCTCTTTTGGACATGAACGCCGTTGTCATCAACGCGCTGCAATTGCGCGAATTGGACGCGGTGTGTAAAGACATTGAAACAGTCCGCGATCTTCAGCCCCAGTTGCCGGAAATACTCGGCGACCCGAATCATCTGCTGCAGATGTGCTTTCACATCCTCAACAACGCGGTGGAAGCCATGCAAGAGGCGCACGGCAAGGGAACGCTTACAGTTTCCACCCGGCACGAAGGGGATCGAATTGTCTTCCGCTGTGCAGACAGCGGACCCGGCATCGCCAGCCCCAAAAACATTTTCGACCCTTTCTACACCACCAAGGCGCTGGGCAAGGGTACGGGACTAGGCTTGAGCGCATGCTACGGAATCGTCCATGACCACGGCGGGCAGATCAGTTGCGAGAATCGGCCCACGGGCGGTGCGTTGTTCACCGTCTCATTTCCAGTGGCTATCAAAAAGCCAACTCCAGAAACATCCACAGCCGCGGTTGTGTAAGTTCCTCGCTCGTTGCATGCTGAGCGTAGCGAATGATCCCTGTCACTCTGCAACGCTCTCGGCACACGGCTAGAATCCGCCCGAAGCCTGATCCGTGCAAATCCGCGCCATGTGAAATCCGTGGCAAGCCTTTGCCTTTAACGAGAAACTAGAAACCAGAAACTAGAAACCGGGTAACATGATTTCCGTATGGCTTCTGCTCAACTGCTGCATACGAGCGCCCGCGTGCTGGAATTTGACTCCGTTCGCGAGATGCTCCTCGGATACGCCAGCTCTCCGCTTGGGAAAAAAAGGATTGCAGCGCTCCAACCGCGTGACGCAAGTGCCCGTCCGTGGATCGAGCGCCAGCAGCAACTGACCAATGAGATTCGCCGATACTTCCGCGCCGGAGGCAGATTCGAGTTCGGCGGATTGCTTGATCTCCGTACGTTGCTCGAAAAAACGCGCATCGAAGGCGCAGCTTTGGAGCTGGAAGAGATTCGCGACGCCTTGCTCCTCGCTGATCGTTCCGCGCAATGGCGTGAGATCGGCCTACATCCTCCTGTAAGCGTCAACGAACCCTGGCCCGCAGTCGAAGAACTGACGCGCGAGATCGCTGACTTCTCCGGCCTGCTCGGATACTTCAAGAACAAGATACTTCCCGACGGAACGCTTGATGACAAAGCCTCGCCGGAACTCTCCCGTATTCGCCGCGAGATCGAAAAACAACGGCGCGCAATCCAGGAATCGCTGCGCGGATATCTCCGCCGGTTGGCGGAAGGCGGCGCGGTGCAGGACGAACTCATCACCATCCGCGGCGAGCGTTTCGTCATTCCCGTAAAGCTCGAGCAGAAGAGAAAAGTGAACGGCGTTGTCCACGGCGCCAGCTCCAGCGGCCAGACCGTTTATGTCGAGCCGATGGAGACCATCGAGCAGAACAACGAACTGGTCCGCTTGATCGAAGAAGAGATGGCGGAGATCCATCGCATTCTGGTGGAGATGACGCGGCGCATCGGCGAGCACGCCCCCGTGTTGGCGATTGCCATCGACGTACTCGGCGAAGTCGAATTGCAATTCGCCAAGGCGCGCTTCGCGGAAGATTACGGATGTGTCGCGCCAATTCTGAGCGACAGCGGAGAGCTGGCTGTCCACCAGGCTAGGCATCCGGCGCTGGAACGAAATCTCCGTGCCAAGGGTGGTGCCGTTGTGCCTCTCTCCCTAGAGCTAACCGGCGACAACCGCCAGCTCATCATCAGCGGCCCCAACACTGGTGGCAAGACGGTCGCCTTGAAAACTATCGGGCTGCTCACATTGATGGCGCAGTCCGGAATCCCCGTTCCCGCGGAGCGCGCGCAATTTCCCATCTTCGATTCCGTTCTCGCCGACATCGGCGATTACCAATCCATCGAGCAGAACCTCTCCACATTTTCCGCGCACGTCACCAACATCGATTTCATCTCGCGTACGGCGACGGGCAATTCAATGGTGCTGCTCGATGAACTCGGCTCCGCCACCGACCCTGAAGAAGGCGCGGCCCTCGCGGTCTCCATTGCCGACCACTTCCGCCGCATCGGCGCCATGACTATCGTCTCCACACACCACACAGCGCTGAAGGTCTATGCCGCGAACAACACCGGAGTGCTGAACGCTTCGGTTGGATTCGACGAAGCCACTCTTCAGCCCACATATCAATTGCGCGTGGGCGTTCCCGGCGCCTCAGCCGGGATCAACATCGCGCAAAAGCTGGGCATGAATGCGGAGATCATCGCCGCCGCTCGCCAGCGCATCGGCACCCAAACGCGCGACATCTCCTACTTCCTCGACCGGCTGAACGAAGAAGTCTCGCAGATCGAAAAAGAACGCGCAGACCTGCGGACGAAATCTCAAGAAGTCGCGCGCGAGAAAAATCGCCTTGCCGCCGAGGGAATGAACGACCAGCGCAAAAAGGTCAAAGAGCTGGAGAACAAGCTGGATTCGCTGCTTCGCGATTTCGAATACCGCATTCGCGAGGCGGTCAGCGCGATGCAGGACCGGGTCGCCGCGCAAAAACTCACGAAGGAAGCCGAACGCCGCATCGCCAAACTCCGCCGCGAGTTCAAGGAGCAGTTCGATTCCGCCGTGGTCGCGCACAAGACCGGCGCTGACATTGGTGATCCCAACGCGCGTCCTGACCATGTGCGTTCGGGCGCCCAATTCGTCGAAGAGGGGGACACCGTCAAGCTCAAGTCCATGGGACGAAACGCCAAGGTCCTGCGCAAGCTGGACGGCAACATCCTGGAAGTTGAGATGGGATTGATGAAGATGAAGGTCCCGCGCGATGACATTGCCGAGGTCGTGGTCAGCGCCGCCCGCGAGAGAGAAGCCCAATCCGCTCAGAAGCCCGCACAAGCCGCCCGCTCGCGCGGAATCAATGTTTCACTCGCATCGAGTGATGACAGTGCTCCATCGGAGATCAACGTCATCGGCCAGACCGTGGACGAAGCGACGGAAGTCGTGGAGAAATTCGTCGACCGCGCTTTTCTAGCCGGACTATCGCGGGTGCGCATCGTCCACGGCAGCGGCATGGGCATTCTGCGCAAAGCGCTTCGTCAATTTCTTAAGGGACATCCACACGTCGCCGGTGTTATCGAGCCGCCGCAGAACGAAGGTGGGGCTGGGGCGACGGTAGTGGAGTTGAGGGGCTAATAGTTCATTGCTTGACCCCTGCCTCAAACGATGCCAACATGAGCACACTATGCCGAATGTGAGTTCTACCAGTTTGCCCGTGCTTTGCGAGTTCTGGTACGAAGATGATGTCTGGAATGGTGAGGCTAAGGACTTGCCCATTGCCGTCTTTGGAAACACATTCGAAGAAGCGCAAGCGCACATGCGGGATGCGATTCAGGGACATATAGAGTCCGCAATCGAGCTGGGGGAGTTTTCTGAAGTGCTTAAGACTGTTTCGAAAGCTGTTTCCGGCAGAAGGTTATCGATTGACGACTTGCAGGCCAGCCACCCGGTCGTCAAGATGTCGGTTGAGGTGAAGGACAAACAGGTTGCCGTTGCTTGATGGTGGCCCTTCCGCGGCAACTAGCTTGGCGGGACTTTGATCGTGTTCTTCGGAAATTGGGCTACACCTTGCATAAATCCGGGCCAGGTTCTGCGCGACGCTTCTTCAATCCAACGCGGTTCCCAAGACAGGTAACTTTTCACGAGCCGCACGGTTCCAATCCCATTCGCCCCGGTACGCTTCGTGCCTACGTCCGACAACTCGACATTTCGCTGGATGACTTCCTGAAACTACTCGACTAGGTCGCATAGCGCTACTGCCCACTCTCCAACCCACCCGTCAACTCCGTGACCGATTTCACGCGATGCTCAATGCACCATCGTTCCAAATCGCCGACGATCCTCTCAGTCGCGCATGGATCGAAATAATTCGCCGTGCCCACTTGGACGGCCGCAGCCCCAGCGAGCATGAACTCGATCACGTCTTCGCCCGTTGTGATGCCGCCCATGCCGATCACCGGGATGTCCACCGAGTGTGCGGCTTCGTACACCATGCGCAGAGCGATCGGTTTTATTGCCGGCCCGGAAAGTCCCGCGACGATATTTGAAATTCGCGGTTTGCGCGTCTCTGCATCAATCGCCATGGCGACGAATGTATTCACCAGCGATATCGCGTCCGCCCCCGCGCTTTCGGCAGCGCGCGCCATGCGCGGAATGCTGGTCACATTCGGAGACAGCTTTACGATCAGCGGCCTGCGCGAAACATTCTTCGCGCAATAGACCACTTCTTCCAGCAGCGTAGGATCGCTTCCAAAAGTGATGCCGCCGTGCCGCGTGTTCGGACAGCTCACGTTCAACTCATACGCGGCAATGCCTTCGCCTTCGTTCAGTATCTTGATCGTCTCTTCGTACTCTTTAGTGGTGTAGCCAAAGACATTCGCGATGACAGCAATGTTTCTCTTCTTCCGCAATATCGGAAGCTTTTCATCAACGAAGGCGCGAGCCCCAATATTCTGGAGTCCAATGGAGTTCAGCATTCCTGCTGCAGTCTCAAACATTCTCGGCGGAGGATTACCCGGCATCGGTTCGCGTGAGAGGCCTTTCACCACGAAGCCGCCCAGTCGGTCGAGTGACACGATGTCCTCGAACTCCACGCCGTAACCGAACGTGCCGCTAGCAGCGAGAATCGGATTCTTGAATGTGAGCCCGGCGAAACGTACGCTGAAGTCCGTTCCTGTGTATCGCGTGCGTGCTGCCGGAGCGTTCTGTCCCTGGGCCTGATTGCTCATTCGTGTTTCTCCGGGGTGCTCGCCGGCGTGGCCGCCAACGCGGGTGCCAGCGCTTCCGTCAGTACCCGACCAACTGCGTGAGTAGGCTTGTTAATGCCCAGCAGGGAAGAGAGCGTTACCGCAATATCAGTCGGTTCCGCGTGCGTGCGATAAGTGCCCGCCTGAAACGGCAATCCAAAAAACAGCAGCGGCACATGCGTGTTGTAGCTGTACGGACTGTAATGTTCGATGATAGTTTCCGGATACGGAGACAAGAACGGCGGCGGTACCGCCATCACGTACCATCCACCATACGGCGAATAACTATGCTCGTACCGGGCCGCAATGCTGGTGTGCGGCATTTGGCCGGACGCAACTTGCGCCTTACTGAAAAAATCGCGGGCAACGCCGGACCTTACAAGCGCTTCTCCGACCATCTTTTCGGCTTCAGCTTCCTTGATATTTGCTGCAGCAAAAGCCTCTGCTGATAAATAAATGACCGGCCAGCCTACGTGCTTCACATAGTCGCCCGGTTTCGCCAGCTTTGTGCCGATCGCGTTGCTCAGCGATGCCGGCAATGTCTTTTCGTCAAAACGCGCGGCGGAGAAATGCAAAGCTTGTGCCACCTCCGGCATGGGCGCCGCTCCGTGGTCGGCGGTCAACGCGATCCATGTGTTCGCTAACCCGATTTGACGGCCTAGAAAAGAAAAGAAATCGCCCAGTTGCTTGTCCAGTGCCAGGGTCATGGTCGCCATCTCTGGCGAGTCCGGTCCTACTTTGTGGCCGAGGATGTCATAGGAGGAGAAGCTAACCACCAGCAGATCGGTGCTCTCTCCGCTTCCCAATTTCTCATTGGTGATCAGATCGCGGACGAATTCCAGTTGGTAGTCGTTTGCGAATGAAGTTGTACCCACAACGTCGTAAAACCCGAGCGGTTTGGCCTTGCTGTCTTTGGCGGGGGCGGTGCTGCGGAAGACTTTTCCGCTGGCATCCTTCACTTCCAGGTTCCAGTATTTTTCCGGGCGATTGCTCTCATTGAACTTTTTTGCCCATTCCGGCAGTTCATTCATGTAATAGGAGGAGGTAACGAACTTGCCCGACTGATGCTCCAGCCAGAACGCGCCATTAGCGGAGTAGCCAACTGGCAATATCGCCGCGCGGTCTTTTAATGACACGCTAAACACTCGCGCCTTGCCGCCCGTGGCGAGTCTTAGTTCATCGCCTAGCGTGTCGGCCAGCAGATTGTGTGGCGATGCGCCGTCCTCCTCCGCACCTTTGCTTGCGCCTACCACCTGCACGTTGCCGTCCTGTACTGAAGTTACGACTTTCTTCCGCGCCGGGTCCCACCATTCATTATTCCCGATCCCATGTGCATTCGAATACGCGCCCGTGCCGATGGTCGCGTGTCCCGGTGCCGTCATGGTGACGGCATAATCGTAATAACAGTCGGTGAAGTTTGCGCCACGATCCATCAACATCCGAAACCCATTCGGGCTAAGCTGGTCCCGATATCGCTCCAGGTAATCCCCGCGAAACTGGTCCACCACGATGATCACCACCAGCTTCGGTCGCGCATTGTAGGCGGAGCCGAACGATACCGAGGCAAGCAGTAGGACGAGAACCACCGACAAGGCGGAGCGAATTTGTTTTTGCATGTCTGCAATAGTGTAATTGAGAGTGGCGTCTACTGGCGCTGGAGCAGAAACGAGAAACTTGAAACCGTTCTACTATAATTCCGGTACATTGAATCTCTATGCTTGATCTCGCCTTCGTTCGTGACAACCTGACATTGATCGCGGAAAAGCTCCGCCAGCGCGGAATGAATCCCGACGAAGTCCTGCGCGATTTCACCGGCATCGACGCGAATCGTCGACAGGTCATCACCCGGATGGAGACGCTAAAGGCGCAGCGCAATCGCGCATCGGAAGAGGTCGCCAAGCTAAAGAAGTCCGGTGGAGACGCGACAGAACTCATCGCGCAGACCAAGGCCATGCGCGAAGAGATCGAAGCGTTGGAAAAATCTGCCGCGGATTTCGACGCCCAATTGCAAAGCATTCTCGCCGGCATTCCCAACATCCCGCATGAAAGCGTGCCCGTGGGACAACACGCCGACGACAACGTAGAAGTCCGTCGCTGGGGCGCTCCGCCCAAATTCGATTTCGCTCCCAAGCCGCACTGGGAGCTCGGCGAGCAGCTTGGCATTCTCGATTTCGAACGCGCGGCCAAGATTGCCGGAGCGCGCTTTGCCGTCTATTGGGACGTCGGCGCAAAGATGGAGCGGGGGCTCGCCAATTTCATGCTTGACCAGCACACACGCGAACACGGATACACCGAAGTGCTGCCCCCATACATGGTCAACTCGGCTTCTATGTACGGCACCGGACAGCTGCCCAAGTTCGGCAGCGACCTTTTCAAATGCGAAAACACTGACTTCTGGCTGATCCCCACCGCTGAGGTTCCGGTCACCAATCTCTATCGCGATGAAACCCTCGACGGCGCGCGATTGCCCATTTCGCTCACCGCATACACGCCGTGCTTCCGCAGCGAAGCTGGATCGTATGGCAAGGATGTGCGCGGAATCATCCGTCAGCATCAATTTCAAAAAGTCGAACTGGTGAAATTTTCCAAGCCTGAGGATTCATACCAGCAACTCGAAAAGCTGACTGCCAATGCGGAATCCATCTTGCAGAAGTTGGGTCTGCACTATCGCACAATGGCTCTTTGCACCGGCGATATGGGATTTTCAGCGGCAAAGACTTATGACATTGAAGTCTGGCTGCCGGGCCAGCAGCTCTTCCGCGAGATTTCTTCTTGTTCCAACTTCGAGTCGTTCCAGGCGCGTCGGGCGAACATCCGGTTTCGCCGCGAAGGCGGCAAAAAGACAGAACTCGTCCATACCCTGAACGGGAGCGGCCTGGCTGTGGGCAGAACATGGCTGGCGATCCTCGAAAACTACCAACAGGCCGATGGCACTGTGATCGTTCCCGAAGTATTGCGGCCGTATATGGGCGTGGAAAAAATCACGAAACGCGATTTGTAATCTACAATTTACAAATTGCTGCTTGCAAATCAGCAACCTGACATGTCACGCGTTTGGCGCACAATCCGCGGCTACATTCTCTGGACTTACGAGCGTGGCAGCTTCCACTACGACGTAATGGTCACGGTGATCCTCGCGTTCATATTCCTTGCTCCGCATTACATCAATTTCAATGACAAACCTGTAGAGAGAGTTCCGCATCAAACAGTGGTAATTGTCATTCCAGATGGAGAAGGTGGATTCGTCTACCAGGTTGACGCCGCAGCCGTGGGCGGCAAGCGCGGTTCGGCTATCGATGCCGCGTTGCTCAGGGTCATTGAGCCCATCGCGGGTGAAGTGCACCTGGTGGATTACAAAGCCGTCATTGACCAGGCTGGAAAAGTGACCGCATATAAGGTGAGGGTTACCCGGCCGTAAACTGAAGCGAAGAAGTCGAGCGCCAGCGGCGCGACACTAACGCACGAGGTTCGAAAACATGAAACAGAACCGCACACTCGCATTCAAGCTCGCAGTTGTGGCGATCTCATTTTTCCCGACCCTCGCCGCCGCCCAATCCTCGCCTGATTTGGATAAGGTTTTGACTCAACTGGACAAGGCGTCTGCCAGCTTCAAATCAGCAGAAGCTGATTTTCGCTGGGACCAATACCAGAAAGTCGTGAATGAGACTGATGTCCAAAAGGGCAAAGTATATTTTCAACGCCATGATCACAGCACCTTGATGGCCGCGGACATCACCGAGCCGGACCAGAAGATCTTGTTGTTCACACCCGACGGCAAGATCCGCTTATATCAGCCGCGCATCGACCAGGTCACCGAGTACGAAGCCGGCAAGAACCGTGAAGAGGTGGAAAGTTTTCTCGTGCTTGGCTTCGGCAGCCGTGGACACGACTTGCTTACCCGGTTCAACGTGAAGTACCTCGGACAGGAAACAGTGAACGGGGCTTCCACTGCCAAGCTGGAACTGGTGCCGAAAGCGCCCAAAGTCCGCAGCATGTTTGAGCGCATCATTCTCTGGATCGATACCGCGCGTGATGTCTCGTTGAAGCAGCAGGCTATCGAACCCAGCGGCGACTATCGCATCGCCACTTATTCAGATATCAAGCTCAATCAAAAATTGCCCGACGACGTCTTCAAGCTTAGGACTACCAGCAAAACCAAGGTAGTAAAGCCACAATAGTTCCAAAGTAGTAAGAAACAATATTCCTTCTAAAAGCAACGATTAGGAGTAACATCGCGTCTCAAAGAGTGCCCCTGAGCGCGTGGACTCCTATTATGGCGAAAGTCTTTACTATCCCGGTTGCACCAAACCCGAAGAGTCGCAAGGGACAGCGCAAGGCCGATCCCCGCTACGTTGAAGGGCAGCGTTTGCTGGTAGAGGCCATGACTTATCTGGCCAAGACCGATCCCAAGAACAATCGTGATGCTGTGAATCTGCTTTCGGAACATTTCCGGACGCAATTCCGCATGAGCGATCATCCCTGATTCAAACGCGGCTCCCGCGATTCCGAGCGAATCTTTCCCAGCCCGATTGCAACACCGCCGCAGCCATCACCAGGATGATTGGAAAACATTCCAGCGTGTATCGCGGCTCCGGATTCTCGATGCTCGACAAGAATAACGACCGCAGCAGCACGAACCCCAGCAGCAATCCGTAGATTCGGATATCCCGGAATTTCGCAAATCCGATTACGGCTGCAGTCACCAGCAGCAGATTCAGCCCACCATAAGCGATTGCGATCCACGACTCCCGCTCATCATCGAAAGTCCACCAGCGCGGTTCTATCGGCAGCATTTCCGTCCGCGGTCGCAGCCACATGTCCGCAATGCGCAAAGTTGGAAGCCAAACGTAATATCGCAATGGCGAACGCCGGATACGCTCGCTTGCCAACTCCGCGAATTTCGCGTCGGCATCGGGATCAAGCGTTTGGGTTCGATTCAATTCCGCGATCAACTCGGCTGTTCGTTCGCGCTCTTCCGCCGAGTCAAACGCCCGGGAGGGCAATTTAGCCGGATCGATAGCTTCTCCCGGAGTCTCTGTCGAAACCTTCCAGAAGACGTCTTCCACCGATACGTATTCTGCCATCCACGTTTTGGTCCATCGGTTGAATCCGCTGGCCACGTACTCCGTCGGTGCATTCGCATAACGTGGCGCCAGCGGCTGCACCACGTGAAAGACATTCCAGTTGCGGACCGCCCACGGTACCAGCGGCGTAACCGACACGCTGCCAACGATCAACGCCGCCGCGATGTATTGCTTTCTGTTTGGACTGGCGAGAAATTTCCAGGCGAGATAGGACACGATTGCAATCAACAACAATGCGCCATCCGGACGCAGCAGAATGCCTGCACCCAGAGCCAGCCCGCACGCCGCCCAGATACGGGCGGAGGACTGCCCAACGTCAACGCGTCGTACACCCTTCGCCGCCAAAAGCAGTGCCAACGCGGCGAAGAAGATAGACAGCGTTTCCGTCAGAGGCAGTCCAACGTAGTTGGCAATAAAGGGACACAAAGCCGCGAGTACGAACGCGGTCCGTGCCACTTGCGCCGAAAACAGTTCCAATGCCAGTGCCGCCACCATGAAGCAAGTACCAAGGTCCACCATCAGCTGCGCGATCAGCACCGGCGTCATGCTCGAGGACCTGAACAGATAGAAGATGGCAGCGATGAACGCGGGATATCCCGGCAATCGGATCAGAGTCGGAACGGGCACCCCTGATTCCGTCAGCGCAAACGTCCCATGGTGCAGCCAATTGCTCGCAATGTCGGCATAAATGAGCGAGTCGCCATTGATGTTGGGGAACTTAAAGATGAACAGCAGGCGCAAGCCAATACCGGCTATAGTGGCCAGTAGAAAGCTCCATCGATATTTGCGGATCAGCTCTCGCACGCCGTTGAGTATAAAGGCAGGGTTACGATTTCCCGCCTCTACCGGCATCAGACAGCAAGATTCCTCAGGGTTTTGACGAGAAACTAGAAACGAGAAACTAGAAACCGCCTTCCGTTTGACCTCTTTCTCCGTCCAGCTTACGATTAAGTAACCACTCCTCCATGTCAAAACCTGTTTTTTACGATCCTGATCGAACGCGATGGAAGCGCATGCGCGCGTTTCTTGATGTTCTGGGAATCGTCATTACCGTCGTGATCATCGTCTTCGTCTTCTCCACTTTGAAGAGTGAGACGCTGTCGAATCTTCTCTTGCCAGACCAGCGCCGCCCTTTCCACGCGTTGAAGGAGAAGGAGAAGGCCAGCCGTCATAACCTCGCCAAGAAACTTTCCGGCCCGTCTGCGAAGAAGGCCACGGATGCACAAATGGGAACCAACGGAAAAGGGATACGCGCCGCCTACTACGTTCAGTGGGATGCGGGCAGCTTCTCCTCCTTGCGCGAGTACCATCCACAGCTCGATCTGCTCTTTCCCGAGTGGTTACACGTGCTCAGTCCAGATGGCCGTGTGCAGGCTGTCAGCAGCGAGAACAAACTTTTTGACATCGTGCAGAACGGCAAAGTCAATCCGCCCGACGATAAAGTCATGCCTTTCCTCAAGTCGGAAAATTCAGTGACAGAGGTCGTGCCGCTAGTCAATAACTTCCAGCCTGTCACCAAGGAGTGGCTCAGCAACATCGGCGATTTTCTCAACAACGCCGATTCCCGCCGCAGCTTCATCCAGCAGATGAACGCGCTCATGGCCTCGGACAACTACAAGGGGCTCTCCATCGACTTTGAAGAGATCCCGCTGAAGTCGCAGCCCGGATATCGCGCGTTGATCAAGGAGCTCTATGACGATTTTCATCCGCGCGGCCTCAAGCTTTACGTCAATGTGCCCGTGGATGACAAAGATTACGATTACGCATTTCTCGCCAGCCACTCCGATTCTCTGGTCTTGATGAACTATGACGAGCACCAATCCGGCGGCGGCCCCGGAGCCATCGCCAGCCAGGAATGGTTTGTCAACAATCTGCGCAAGGCCCTGAAGGACATCCCGCGCGACAAGATCATGTGCGCCATCGGCAACTACGGATACGACTGGAGCACCACGGCAGGCAAACGAGGCCAGCGAAAGGTGGTTCGCGCTGATACGGTTTCCGTGCAGGAGGCTTGGTTAGCTGCAAGAGATTCGGAAGAGGATGTTGAGCTCGATTCCGACACCCTGAATCCGCACTTTGCCTTCATGGAAGAAGACAAGCTGCACCATGACATCTGGTTCCTTGATGCAGTTTCCGCCGTCAATGAAATGCGTGCGGCCAATCAGCTTGGCATCGATACATTTGCATTATGGCGCCTCGGTTCTGAAGATCGCTCACTGTGGAACATTTGGGACGCTCCCAGCCTGCCCGATCTCGCAACAAAACTCCGCGTAGTTCCGCCCGGCCAGGACGTCGATTTCGAAGCGCATGGCGAGATCATGCGCATTGAGCAGAAGCCAAAGTCCGGCGAGCGCACCATCGGCACCGTCCAATCCCAGACCGGCCTCGTCACCAGCGAGGCCATGAAGTCTCTGCCCACGCCTTACCGCATCGCTCTCTATGGCGCAGCGCCCAACAAGGTCGCTATTACTTTTGACGATGGCCCCGATCCGCAATTCACGCCGCAGATGCTCGACGTCCTCAAGGCGAAAAATGTGAAAGCCACTTTCTTCCTGATCGGCATACAGGCAGACAAGTTTTCCAGTCTCACGCGACGCATCTACAACGAAGGCCACGAGATCGGCAACCACACCTTCACCCATCCTGATGTCAGCAGCGTCGGACGCCGCTACATGGAGATCGAGCTGAATCTCACGGAAAGATTTCTAGCCAGCGAACTCGGCGTGAAGCCCATTTACTTCCGCCCGCCTTACTCGGTGGACGAAGAGCCCGATACTGCTGACCAGGTTCGCCCGCTCGAAGTCGTGCAGGACCGCGGATACATCACGGTCGGCAATAAGATCGACCCCAACGATTGGCATGAGAACCTGACTCCGCAGGAGATCACCGATAGCACCCTCGCGCAATTGGACAAGGGCAAGACCGACCACATCGAGCGGCACGTCATCCTGCTGCACGACGGCGGCGGAAACCGCGCAGCCACTGTGCGTGCCCTGCCAATGATCATTGACGCGCTCCGGGAGCGCGGCTATCAAGTCGTGCCTGTCTCCGAACTCATCGGCAAGACCCGTGACGAAGTCATGCCGCCCGTTCCGTCCAACGAACAGCTCAGTGCAAGTATTGACCGCATGGGCTTCTTTCTTTTCTGGCTCGTGAACCAAGGCATCGTCGCCATCTTTTTCATCGGCGATTTCCTCATGACCGGGCGCCTGCTCTTCGTCGGCATCGCCGCCATTGTTGATCGCGTGCGCAGTTACACTCCGGAGCTTCTCCCCGGCGCCGACGCTTATCGCCCTACGGTCGCCGTTGTTGTGCCTGCATTCAATGAGGAGAAAGTCATCGAGCGGACGCTGCGTTCGGTCTTGGCCTCGGACTATCCCAATCTAAAAGTTGTGATGGTGGACGACGGTTCCACTGACAAGACTTACGAACTCGCGCGGAGCGTTTTCGCCAACGAGATTGCGGAAGGACGATTACTGGTCTTGACCAAGCCGAATTCCGGCAAGGCCGCCGCTGCAAACTTCGCGTTGGAACACGTGAACGAAGAGATCTTCGTCGCCATTGACGCTGACACCTACATCGCGCCGAACGCCATCTCCTATCTCGTCGCCCATTTCCGGGACGCTGAGGTTGGCGCTATCGCCGGCAATGCCAAGGTGGGAAACCGCATCAACGTTTGGACCCGATGGCAAGCCCTCGAATACATCACCAGTCAGAATTTCGAGCGACGCGCACTCAACACCATCGGCGCTGTTAGCGTAGTGCCCGGCGCCATCGGTGCATGGCGGACATCGGCCGTTCGCGAGGCCGGAGGATATCCGTTCGATACCGTGGCCGAAGACGCCGATCTCACCATGTCGCTCTTGCAGGCCGGATATAAAGTCCATTACGAAGACCGCGCGCTCGCTTATACGGAAGCGCCGATGACCGCAAGCGGCCTCATGCGACAACGTTTCCGCTGGTCTTTCGGCATTTTGCAGTCGGTGTGGAAGCACCGCGGCGCATTCTGGCGCGGCGGCACACTCGGCTGGATCGCGCTGCCTAATATCTTGATCTTCCAGATCCTGCTGCCGCTGGTCTCGCCGTTCATTGACCTGATGTTCATCTTCGGCACGCTGAATTATCTGGTCGACCGCCACTTCCATCCGGACACCGCCAGTTCCGCCAGCTTTCAGAAACTGGTCTTGTTCTTCGCGCTCTTCCTGGTCATCGATTTCGTGGCCTCTGTCATCGCCTTCGCGCTGGAGCGCGCACAGGGCCGCTCGCATCTCGACAAGTGGCTGCTCAGCCAGGTCTGGCTGCAACGTTTCGCCTATCGCCAATTGTTCTCGCTGGTCTTGTTCAGGACTCTCAAGCGCGCCTTCGACGGCCGCTCCTTCGCCTGGGACAAACTGGAGCGCACCGCATCCCTGACTCACGCCGGCGCGAAGTCAACCTAAGCTGATTAACGCTCTGTAGAAGTGCGTCGGCCCGCGCGTCAGGGCATCCTCATTTGCGTGAACCCCATCAATTTTTCCAGTTGTTATAACAATCTCTTGCCGCCAGCATTTACGCAGGATTTCTTGCGTGTAAAGGAGCAGGTATGAAACGCGCTCTCCTGAGCTGTACGATTCTCGTTGTATTCGTTTCCTCCGGGGCGGCGCAGCAGCCTTCGACTGCTCCGGTACAACAACCCCAGCATCATGCGCGCACAGATCATCAGCCGCGCTCGGCCACTGAGATTTGGGCCGATCTGATGGACGGGAACAGGCGATACATCGCTGGTCATCCGAAGGCCCGCCAACTGGTTGCGCTCCGCAACAGTGTGGCAAGAGACCAGCACCCGGAAGCAGTGGTTCTCGCTTGCTCTGATAGTCGTGTTGCCCCTGAGATCTTGTTCGATAAGAGCCTGGGCGATCTGTTTGTCGTGCGCTCCGCGGGAAACATCGCCGACGCAATCGGCGTGGGTAGCATCGAGTATGCGGTGGAACATCTGGGCAGCAGCGTCCTCGTGATAATGGGCCACACGAAATGTGGGGCTGTGACAGCCGCATGCTCGCGAGAAAAGATGCCAACATCGAACCTGCAAGCCATCGTCGACAAGATCGATCCGGCAGTTTTGCAGGCAGAAAGATCAGCCAAAGGAGATGCGCTGGTGGAAGTGGCGATCAAGGACAACGTTCACCAAAGCGCAAAAGACGTGCTCGCAAACAGCGAAGTCCTGCGCCATTTTGTAGAGCAAGGCAAGCTGACCGTCTTTGAGGCTGAGTACCAGTTGGACACGGGAGCAGTAGTCCGACTGAACGGTCCACAGCAGTGACGCGAACGCACCGCATCGCTTGCTGATGAGCAATGCTACAGGAAGGCAACTCCGAAGCCTTCATGCCGACTTGCGACATCAGCAAAGCAGAACAGTGACACGGCCCACCTGCTCTGTTCAGAGTTGATGGCTGGAGTAGAATTCGCGCGTCAATCCCGAACGAGAGTACCAACAACGTGAAGACGCCGGCGCGAGGCCTCCGCTCGGCAATGGCGGACAGGAAATGTCCCAGAAAAAATATGGGCCGAATTTCTCCGGCCCATATGAAAAATGCTGTTGCAGTGTTGTCTCGCGCAGCGACTTACTTTGTGTTGACGTGCGTGATGCGCGTGGCCCAGTTGCCGAAGGCGCCGCGTGTTCCGCCACACGTAAAGTTCGTCGCGATGAACTGAGACAGGTTACAGGTCTGCGCAGTGTATTCACTTGCCAACCAGATGGTGTCGCCATCCACAGCAGCAGCGCCGTAATCTCCCCATCGCGGACGACGCGGACTTGGCGCAGTAAGCTGAGGATAGGCGGAAAAGCCATCATCCGGCCCCGCTCCCTCCGCAGCAATGTGAATGTCTCCAGCGCCTGCAATTGCGTCCAGCGATGTATATCCAGCGCTCGGATAATTATCATTCCCCACAACGGTGAAGCCCATCGCGCCCCGTCCGCTCGAGGTAACTGCGATCGCCGGATAGTTTACATTTTGGCCTTGTAGCGCCACTACCCCTTGCTTCACAACGCTGGTCTTCATCTTTGAAGGAGCGCCTTGCGGCTGAAGCACAAAGTATGCTGCGCCGGCCTGATCGCTTCCACCCACAACCACATCGGTATCAAGAGCAGCCCAGAGCTTGCCGTTAGCGTAGGAAACCTGCTGCACGCGCGAATCATTGCTCGGCAGTTCGGTCTCATGCTCCGTGAACGGTCCACCTGAGCCTACGAAGTTACGCCAGCACGTGCTGTCTTCAAGGCATTGACCTAATGGGAAGTCGCCAGCCTTCTGTAGTGAATCCGGGGGCACTGCATAAGTTTGAACATCAACAAGAGAAGCATTGAGCACTACAGCCGGAGTGGTCGAGGCAAGCGACTGCGTGTTGGACAGGTTCCAATTTACGAGTTGGTTGAAGACGCCGTCATTTGTGAACACAGCCAGGGAGCTGAGCAGGAACTCAGTGCCCCCGTTGTCAGTGTTGAAGGAATTCGTACTTGGTGAGAGTGCCGGCCATGTGGTGAATCCGGGTACTCCATAGGGCGCTGCGCTCAAGGCAGCGGTATCAAACTGCACCAGGTTCACATTCGCCGCGCCAGCAGCCAGGGCCTGCTTTGAGAGGGCATAGATCTGGGCGCCGTGGAATCCTGAGCCGAAGAAGCTGAATTCGTTGGTGCTGATGTACAGGCCGTTTGCGTCCATGCCAATGTGCGGATAGTCACCCAGACATGGCCCATGAACCGTGGTGATCACGCCATTGATGCGCTGGCGGAAAGTGCAGTTGTGGTCCGGAGTGCCGGCGCTCCCGTCATCTTGCACGGGCACCTTGTAAATAGTCCATGTGCCCAGCGGATTGTCCGTATTGCTTACGGCGATATCCAGGTGGTTCGAACCGCTCAATGCGGAAGTGGTTCCCACGCGATCCAAGGTGAGCACTACATGGAAGAAACGCTGAGTGGCAGCGTCAAAGTGGCAGGTGGGATCCGTGATGGACGCGCCATACGCTCCGGTGCTCCGATTGATGGCCGCAGGATATCCGTAGAATGTGTTCAGGTCTTCCGTGCCCAGCAATGAGGTTCCGTCGGGCCCGTAGACGTTGATCACGTCATTGACTGATTCCACAACATAACCGTTGCCGACGCAGAGCGCCTGGTCCGGCGGCACCACTGAGAACTGGTTTCCGCTGTTTGCAAATCGCTGATTGAAGAAATTCAGGCCGTTAAAAGAGTTGATCTGTTGCGGGTTGGACTTGCTCTTGTTGTGGGCAGCAACGGATTGTCCGTGGCCATGGCCGGGAGCGATACTGCGATTGATGTGAGTGAGAGTGGTGTTGTCGGAGCCATCGCTGTTCTGAAGGTGGTCTGAGTCGCCATCTCCGGCGATTGCTGGATCAAATTCCAAACTTTGTACGCCGGTAGCCTGCGTTGGCGTGGATTGAAGTGAAGTTGTTCCTGAACTGCTGATTTGACGAGTAACTTGCGCTTGTCCTGTGACAGGTAAGATCACCAGCGCGGAAGCGATTGCGACAAATAGCCCCGTTCTGAAACCATGAATCGTTCGAAAGTACATGTGCATAGGGCTCCTATTTTTTTGGAAGATGAACGTGGCTAAGCTGCGCGCCAGGTTCAATCCACCGATAGTACTTACCTCCCGGTACATTGTTCTACGTACGTTGGTCCTATTTTTTGTCGTAGAACCTGGATTAAGGTGCGATAAACTGCCTCCGCCCAAATGAAAACCAAATTCCTTCTCATAATTCTCGCGCTCCTCTCCTCCTTCGCCTTCGCCGCCAACTATCCAACGCCGAAAGAAGGCGACTACATCATCAAAGACTTCGCCTTTGCCGGCGGAGAAAAACTTCCCGAACTCCGCCTGCATTACCGCACTCTCGGCGAGCCTCAGCGCGACGCGCAGGGAAACGTCACTAACGCCATCTTGATACTGCATTCCACCGGTGGCAGCAGCGAGCAGTTTCTCAATGATCGATTCGCCGCCGTGCTCTTCAATCCCGGACAGCTTCTCGATTCCACCAAGTACTTCATCATCATCCCGGACAGCATCGGACACGGAAAATCCAGCAAGCCCAGTGACGGCCTCCACGCCCGCTTCCCCCAATATCGATACGCCGACATGGTTCGCGCCCAGCACCAGCTCATCACCGATCATCTGAACGTCCAGCATCTGCGCCTGGTCATGGGCATGTCCATGGGCTGCATGCACGCATGGATGTGGGCCGAGGACTATCCGCGCATCATGGATGGCACCATCCCGCTCGCCTGTCTGCCGGTTGAGATCGCCGGACGCAACCGCATGTGGCGCAAGACCGCGCATGACGCCATCACGCTCGATCCCGAATACGCCGGCGGAGACTACAAGAAGCAGCCGCGCGGCACAGCTATCGCCGCCCAGATCCTCGCCCTCGTGGGCAGCAATCCTCCTGAACGCCAGCGCCAATATCCCACGGCGGCAGCGGCCGACAAATATATGGATCATGTCGCCCAGCTCACTCCGGAGGCGGACGGCAACGATATCGCCTATGCGCTCGACTCGTCACTCGGATACGATCCCCATCCGAAACTTTCTACTATCCAAGCGCCGCTGCTCGCCATCAACTTCGCCGACGACCTTATCAATCCGCCCGAACTCGGCATCTTGGAATCGTCGATCAAGGACGTCCCGCACGGACGCGCGATCCTTGTCCCTGCTGGCCCAAACACCCACGGCCACGGTACTCACACCTCGGCTGAAGTGTGGAAGAGCCACTTGGAAGCGTTTTTGAAGGAGACTGCAGCCCATTAACGATGCATTCGAAGGTGCTCGATTGCTCGAATTGGCGCGTCAACAGGCCCGATTTCAATTGCATCCCATCGGTATGCCCGGAGCACGAATACTTACCCTGAGCAACAATCATGAACTCTCTTCCCTCCGCGCCCGGGTGCTGGAGCTATGCGGTTATGAGGTAGCCACTCCGTTCGGACAAGCTGCCGCTTTCATGGCTCTCATGAACGGGCACTTCGACCTTTTGATCCTGTGTCACACTATGCAAGAGAGCTTCGTAAACGAAGTGATCCAGATGTTGCGCGAGGCCAATCCCAAAGCCGGCATTATTGGTGTGACAGAAACAAAATGGGACATGCCGAGATTCAATGTCGATGTAACCGCTGCCGGCTCTGACGGCCCCGACGTGCTCTTGAAAGCAGTCGAAGATTGCCTCAAAAACAAACTCGAAGCTGCCTAGCGAGATTTAAGCCCGCGAGTGAATGCAGTTCGGAACGCTAAATCCAATTGTTGTCACCAAAGTTGACCAACTATTTACTCTGCTTCTACATCAGACTGTCGTAAGTTAGCGTATTTGAAACGTGATTGAAACGTACTGGACCCCAAAATCGTATTCAGGAACAGCAAAATCGTGGCTTCCCCCTCGCGAACTCCCCTGTTGAACACACCCATAGAAAAGAACGGACACATAGCTGACATTCTTGTGAGCAAGTACGGTGAGGGCGAGCTATTCCATTATGTGATTCAGAGAGTGGGATCGCCTGAGATCGTTCACTGGGGACAGGAACTGTCATTCCATCGGGCCATGGAGTGCGTAGAAGAGTTTTTGAAGAGCTTTCAGACAAAGCAAGCCTGAATCAATCTGCATCAAATCCCCGCCCTGGCTCCCCTAGGGCGGGGATTCTCAATTGTTTCTTTCAAACGGTTCAATCAAAATCATCGCAACACGGCGTCGCAGAGTTGCAGACGAGACGCACGACCGTAAGCAGATGATTGCCGTGACTCCCGAGGCCGAAACGCTGTACTCTCATGCGTAGGAATGGCACGAGTCAGAAGTCCTGAGAAGCGCCGCGCGATACTCCAGGCGGCGGTCGCATGAGATTGCCGTGAAACCGTCGTACTAAAGCACGAGGCGATCCCACACGCCGCCATACCTGATTCCGCGAACCATTTCTCTCTCGTAAATACTCTGTGGGAATCCGAGTTCGATTTGGCTTGCTCCATCGAGGGTTTTCAATTGTTCGGCGGATAGAACGAGATCCAAACTGGCGAGATTGTCCTGGAGTTGAGATACCTTCCGCGCTCCGATGATCGGGATTACTGGCACCGTTTGATGGCGCAGCCAGGCGAGTGCGACTTGCGCCATGCTGCGACCGGCCTGTTCGGAGACTGACTTCACCGCCGAGATGATCCGCGCCGCGTGTTGTTCCTCGGCAAGGAACTCCTGCATTCCCTCATTGGTCATCCGCCCGCCGTCGGCCTTGCCTTCGCCGTGATATTTCCCGGTTAGAACTCCACGCGCCAGGGGAGACCAAGCCAGAACTCCCAAGTTCAAAGCTTTCGCCATGGGAATCAGTTCGCGCTCGACCGTCCGCTCCATGAGGCTGTACTCGATCTGCAACCCAATGAACTGTGTCCAGCCTCGAAGGTCCGCCAGAGTATTTGCCTGGGCGATCCACCAAGCGGGAGCGTCCGAGATGCCGACGTAGAGAACCTTGCCTTGGCGAACGATATCGTCCAGACCCCGCATGACTTCTTCCACGGGTGTGATCCCATCCCAGATGTGCACCCAGTACAGGTCGATGTAGTCGGTTTGCAATCGTTTCAGACTGGCTTCCACTGCTTGCATCATGCTCTTGCGGTGATTTCCCGCCGCATTCGGATCGCTGCCGGGGGCGGCGTTGGAGTATTTCGTGGCTAAAACGATGCTCTCGCGATGGCCATGAATGAACTCGCCCACGAATTTTTCACTTGTGCCGTTGGTGTAGAAATTCGCTGTGTCAATGAAGTTTCCACCCGCCTCGCGGTAGGTTTCATAGACTTTCTGCGCCTCTACCTTGGGTGATCCCCATCCCCACTCGTCGCCGAAGGTCATAGCGCCTAGAGCCGCTTCGGAGACTCGAAGTCCGCTCTTGCCAAGCAATCTGTATTTCATAATTGTCCTCACGTAGATATCTGATTACTCACTCATTTATAAGATGCAAAGAATTATTTGCGTGCGATCCCTGCCCAATAGATCTCAAATCCACCGTCGCGATATTTCTTTGCCATGGCTGGTTTCAACACGATCAGGTCCATGCTGGCTTCCGCCAAAGCTCCCAGCATCTTCGAAATCATCTCAATCGGAAGGTCCACTCGGAGAATATGCTGCTCAATCGCGTCGCGAATCGTGTTCTGCATTTCGACGAAGGGCGCGCTTCCCGCTTCGATCGACTCTTTCGAAAGCATCCCCGAGACCTGCAATTGGGCCAGGACATTGCGCTGCTTAGGATGGGTCACCCCCCAATTCACGTAGGCGTCCCACACATGTCGCAACCTGGTGCGAACACTTTTCTTGCGCGGGAAACCTGACATCATTGCGTCTGCGAGTTCTAACTTGATCTCCCGGTAAAGAGCATTGATCAAATCATCCTTGGTCTTGAAGTACGTAAACAGAGTGCCGTCGGCAACGCGCGCCTGCTTTGATATTTCTGACGTCGGGGCAGCGGTAAGACCGCGCTCCGCAAATACGCGGGTCGCGGCGTCGAGGATCGCATTGCGCTTGTCTTCGCTCTTGGGACGAGCCACTGAACTCCTACATAACTGAATCTGTATTCAACACTATATCCGTAGCTGATCTTTTCCGGAAGAAATAAATGAGCATCCAGTCAGTCATTTTATCATCCTATGCAGTGGAGGATATTGCGATGGCAAAAGTCTGGTTGATTACTGGAAGCGGAAACGGGTTGGGGCGGGACATCGCCGAGGCGGCGCTGGCCGCAGGCGACAGCGTCGTAGCCGGAGCGCGTCGGACGGAGGAACTCTCGCCTTTGGTGAAGCAGTATGGCGTGCGGGTGAAGCCCGTTACGCTGGAAGTGCGCGATGAGGCCGCGGCAAAGGCCGCCGTGCAGTTGGCGGTGGACACCTTCGGGCGGTTGGACGTACTGGTCAACAATGCTGGTTATGGGCAGTTTGCGCCATTCGAGCAGATGAGTGCGGAGGACTTCCAGGCCGTCATGGACACATGCTTCTACGGCGTGGTGTACACAACGCGCGCCGCCGTGCCTGTGATGCGCAAGCAAAAGAACGGTCACATCTTTCAGGTCTCTTCGGTCGGCGGTCGCATCGCGATTGCCGGCAATACGCCGTATCACGCGGCCAAGTGGGCCGTGGGCGGTTTTAGTGACTCTCTGGCGATGGAAGTCGCGCCGTTCGGGGTCAAGATCTGCACACTGGAGCCGGGAGGTATTCGGACGAACTGGGCGCGGCGCGCCGGTCAGAATGCGCCGGACCTGCTGCCGGACTACGAGGCCTCGGTCGGTCCGATACTCAAGATGTTGCAAAGTCTCGAGGGACGTCAGGAAGGCGATCCACGGAAGATCGCGGATGTGATTGTGCAGCTGGCAAATAGCAACGAGGTCCCGTTGCGGCTGGTCCTCGGTGTAGATGCGGAACAGCGGGTACAACAGGCGGAAGCTGCGCGTGCGAGCGAGACCGAGAAATGGCGAGATCTCACCGTTTCAACGGTCTTTGAAGACGGCCGTTTCGATAGCCGGTTGTACATGGCAAATAGCGGAATCAATTCCTGAGTCGCGGATGCCCCACCGTAGCCTGCCCTGAGCGAAGTTGCAGGGGTGCCTTTCACAGGTGGGACACCGCGACATTAGCCCAGCCCTTCAGCGCTGGGTTTCAGAACCCGAAATACGCCAGTCCCGTTGGGACGACTGAAATCTCCCGAACTGTCAGCGGCGTGATAGCCGGGTGCCCCGTCCTAGCTCTGCTAGGGCGGGGCTCAGGCTTCGTTTCAGCTAGCCCGTGAGGACCGCACACTACCCCCGCCGATTGCGTCAAGATCCGCGATCAATTCTGACGGGAGTGTTAGCGTTGCAGCCTTCACATTCTCGCGCAGGTGGCCGACGGAAGATGTGCCGGGGATCAGCAGGATGTTGGGCGAGCGATGAAGAAGCCACGCCAGCGCTACCTGCATCGGCGTTGCGTTCAGTGATGTCGCTACCGCGTCCAGCGCCGACGACTGTAATGGAGTGAACCCTCCCAGCGGAAAGAATGGCACGTAAGCGATGCCTTGCCTTGCGAGGTCATCGATGATGCCATCATCATTCCGGTGTGCCAGGTTGTACGCATTCTGCACGCAGACAATCTCCGTGATTCTCTGGGCCTCCGCCAACTGCGCCGGAGTGACGTTACTGACACCCAGATGACGAATCAGTCCCTGACGCTTGAGCTCGGCAAGCACAGTGACCGGCTCTTCGATAGATCCCTCTGATGGCTCCATGAATCCTCCAACCCGAAGGTTGACGACATCAAGCCTGTCCAGCCCCAGATTTCGGAGATTGTCATGAGCGGCATCGATCAGTTCTTGACGCGAAAGAGCATGAGGCCAGGACTTGTCTTCACCTCGGCGAGCGCCCACCTTGGTAACGATCACCAGGCCATCCGGATAAGGATGGAGCGCCTGCTTGATGATTTGGTTGGTCACATGCGGACCGTAATAGTCGCTGGTATCGATGTGGTTCACGCCAACGGAAACCGCCTCCCGCAGAACAGCGATTCCAGCGTCCACATCATGCGGCGGTCCCCACACCTGCGGACCGGCAAGTTGCATCGCGCCATAGCCCATGCGGTTCAACGTTATTGAGGTGCCCGGGAATGTGAAGCTGCCGCCAAGGTCCATCGCTTTTGTCATTCTGTCTCTCCTCTATTCTGTTTGCGAACCGCTTACGACCGATCCACAACTGGTTGCTTCCATGCTCCAGGATGCGATGGTCGCGGTCAGCCGCAGGATGCTGGAATCGGGTGCCCCCGAGAAGCAGCTCGACGTGTTGCGCAGGGGAACTGATCATTATGGCGTGCGCCTACGTCGATGCGTGTTCTGCGCGCACTTCGGTTCACGGTGCTGGTGCTTCGAACTAACGGTTTCGTGGGACACGGATGAAGACTGCCGGGCGACCCAAGAATGCGGGTAGAATAGGCCGCCCGCCGCATTGCGCTGGTTTCAAGTCGCCGCTCTCTATGAGAGCGTAAAGGGAGCCATATATACAAAAATCCTCAACTTTTTCTCGAATCACTTGATCCTAGCGGCTTTGCTTACATCCAGTTCATGGTTTTATGGCGGTCACCAATATTTTAGAGACGGTAATCGTACTGCGGGCTTCGGTTGGCAATCTATTGGGGTATTACTTTTAATTGCATTTCTTATCAACTTTGCCAGCTCCGGAGCTTGGTACAGTGTGATCATCGCGCTTGGAGCCATCATCACGGAAATTTGGCTGATTCGACGAAATTCTGAAAAGAACCGCAAAAGGCAACATCCATGAAAATCAAGACAATAATTACCGGAGCAACGGGCATGGTCGGGGAAGGTGTTCTGCTCGAGTGCTTGGACCATCCCGATGTAGAACAGGTTCTGGTCATCAATCGAAAGCCGGGCGGAGTGTCGCACCCGAAACTGAGCGAGTTCATTCACAAAGATTTTTTCAATCTGGCACCCATCGAACAGCAATTGAGTGGATTCAACGCCTGTTTTTTTTGTCTGGGTGTATCGTCCGTCGGCATGAGCGCAGAGGAATATAAGCACACCACCTACGATCTCACCCTGAATTTCGCACAACTACTAGCCAGATTGAATCCGGAGATGACCTTTTGCTACGTAACCGGTGCGGGCACCGACAGCAGTGAGAAAGGACGAACTGCCTGGGCGCGAGTAAAAGGCGCTACTGAGAATGCCTTGATGCGCCTCTTCAAACACGCCTATATGTTCCGCCCCGGCTTTATGAAAGCTATGCCGGGCCAGAAAAATCTAAAAAGCTATTACAAGCCTATCGCCTGGCTCTATCCCATCGGCAGGGCGCTTTATCCTGCGGGCTTTTGTACGTTGCAGGAAGTGGGGCTGGCAATGATCAACGCGGCGAGCAAGGGCTATCCGAAACAAATCCTGGAAGTGAAAGACATCGTCCAGTTGGCAAAAAGTTAACCTGACGTCGAGGTGCCGGGCTTAGACAGGCAGTTGCTCAACTGGTGGGAAGTCGTGCTGTTGTCGTCCTACTTTTCCGTCGTACTTTTTCGTTGTCTTGAACAATTCGTAACGCCCATCGGCTGCATACATACGGGAGACGTCCCGAAGTGCCTGCATTTCGGCCTGAGTCATGGGCGAAAAGCTGCGGGCTACTCCCAAATTCTGTTCCAACACAACGACTGATTCCATTCCGCTGATTGTGACCGCGACGGGAAGGCTCATCGCATAGCGCAGTCCCTGCTCCGGCGTGATCGCTCCATGCCTCACCATCTCACCGCTGCCGCCGAGGCTCTTCATCCCGAGCGCCGCCATACCCCGACGGTTCACCTCGGGCAGTACCTGCTGTTCAAAGCTGCGAAAGTTTGCGTCAAAGCAGTTCAGCGGCATCTGCACTGTGTCGAAGGGGAAATCATGTTGCAGCATTTTCAAGTGAATGGACGGGTTCTTGTGGCCGGTAAATCCGATATACCGGGTCTTGCCCTGCTGTTTGGCTTGGAGCAGAGCTTCAGCAGCTCCGTTGCGAGCGAAGATCAGGTCGGGATCATTGTCGTAAATCACTTCGTGGATCTGCCACAGATCCACGTGGTCCGTTTCCAGGCGATTCAGCGATTCCTCCAGCATCTGCATCGCGACATTGCGGTCTCGCCCATGCGTGCAGACCTTCGTCATTACGACCACCTGATCGCGTTTGCCGCGAAGAGCTTTCCCCATTCGTTCTTCGCTCAGGCCGTCGTGATACTCCCAGCAGTTGTCGAAAAAGTTGATCCCGTTGTCGACGGCTTTGCTGATAATCTCGTTCGCTTCCTTGTCGCTCTTCGCCGAGCCGAGGTGATATCCGCCCACGCCGATGATCGAAACCTGCAGGCCGGTACGTCCTAATGGTCGCTTCGGAACCTGGCCCGACGTCTTCCTCTGACCGAAAATATTTTCCGGGGGCACCATCGAAGCCGCTCCGATCACAGCCGCCGCTTTCAAAAATGTCCGGCGGGTTTGGTCAAATCGAGCTTTCATTTCCAGCCTCATTGCTGCTTCGGGAACGCTGAGCCGGTGTTTTCCGACGACCCTAACATCTCTTTGACTTCCACCTGCTGAGTATCCAGCGGAAATCCGTGAGCGATGCGCGCTTCCGGGTTATCGAACCTGAGCGAAAGCTTGTACAGTTCGAAACGGCCATCGGCGGCATACTGTTTACAGCGATCGCGCAGCGCCTGCATTTCGGCCTGCTGCATCGGCTGGAAATTCTGCGCGACCCTTAATGCTTGTCGCACCACGTCAAGGCTGTCCATACCCGTGATGGTCGTCGTCACCGGAAGACTCATGGCATAGCGCAGGGCCTCTTCGGCAGTTAGCACGCCCTTTTTGACCGGCTCTCCATGCCCGCTGATGGGCTTCATACCCAGGGCGGCGATACCGCGCTTGTTCAACTCAGGAAGCACCTGCGCCGCAAAGCTATGGTAGTTTGCGTCAAAGGGATTCAAGGGCATCTGCACGGAATCGAACGGAAACCCTGTCTCAATCATCCTCAGGTGGACACCGGGATCTTTGTGACCGGTGAAACCGACATATCGGACCTTGCCGGATTTCTTTGCCTGCGTCAGCGCTTCGGCCGCGCCCCCGGGACGGATAAACAAGTCCGGGTCATTATCAAAGCCCATCCCGTGGACTTGCCAAAGATCCAGATGGTCCGTTTCAAACCGCCTGAGTGATTCCTCCAGCATCTGCAAGGCGAGAGCGGCATCGCGGCCATGCGGGCAGGTCTTGGTCATCAGGAAAACCTTGTCGCGACGGCCCTTCAAGCCCTTGCCCATCCAGATCTCGGTCTTGCCGCGATGATATTCCCAGCAGTTATCGAAGAAAGTGATGCCGCCATCCACAGCTTCTTGCACCATCTGGATCGCAGTCTTTTCATCGGGAGCGTCGCCTAGATGGTGGCCGCCGAACCCGATTGCGGAGATCTTAGTGTCAGCGTTTCGTCCGAAGCTGCGAAGAGGGATGGGACTCATGGATATCGTTCACGATGGCGATACCGACTGGATGCCGCCGCTCTTTCGCGAGGATGCTCCGAAGGTAAGCACGTCTCTTCGGATTGAGATCACCTCGCGGGTGAGGTCCCCCAGAAAGACAGGTCGCACGGGCCACCCGCCACATCTCGGCCACATCAACACTCACCAAAGCCCGGAAACGTTATGTCGAACGTACAGAAGAGTGACATCCTCTCGACTCCCGCCACGCGGAAAATGACCGGCATCATCGACGTCCACTCCCACATCATTACGAATCTCGGATCGCAAGCTCCGACGGACAAGCTGCCGCCTTGGTCGATCGAGCAGACCTTGTCACTCATGGATGCAAATGGAATCGCCGCATCAGTTCTATCGCTGCCTGATTCGGCCAATCACACGAAAGGGGAGGACGCGTGCCAACTCGCGAGGCAAATCAATGAACAATTGGCCGACATCGTCTCAAAACATCCCACGCGCTTCGGAGCGATGGCGACGTTACCAGCGATGGCGGCGACAGATGGTCTGCTCGAAGAAATGGCCTATGCCCTCGATACGTTGCAACTCGACGGCGTCGCGACCTCCACAAGCATCGATGACATCTATCTTGGAGACGCTCGTTACGATCGATGGTTTGAAGAAATGAACCGCCGCGGCGTCACCTTGTTTGTCCACCCAGTCCCAGCCAATGCGTCGCGCTCCGTCGATCTCGGCATCGACGTTTCCATTTTGGAGTTCATGTTCGACACCACCCGCATGCTCACCAATATGGTCTTGAGCGGGGCCAAGAACCGCTTCTCGAAGATCAATATGATCTCCACCCATGGCGGTGGAACGATTCCATATTTGATTACGCGTGTCGAAACTCTTGCTAAGGTCTTCGGTCCTGGCAAGGGTAACGCGCAGCTGAGTCCAGGGGAGATCCGCGAAGGTCTGGCCTCTTTCTATTACGACCTTACCGCAGCAACATCTCCCGCGCAGCTCTTCGCTCTACAGCAGATGGTGCCGGTCTCCCGCCTGATGATGGGCTTCGATAATCCGTTCATGCCGGAATGGACGATTCCACCTGCCATTCAGGATGTGCAGCGCTGGAACGGCTTCAGCGACACAGACCTTGCTTCCATCGCTCATCGGAACGCAGAGTCGCTCTATCCCGCTCTCGCCGTCCGCCTGCAGCAGCCTAAAGCGGCCTAAAACGTGCAACACACGATTCCGGGTTCGGCGACCTTCTCACAGCAGACGGCGATAAAGAGAGAACACTGGGGATAGCTCTAAACTGAAGATCAAGTCAACTACCACGCAGAGCTAGGACGGGCCGCCGCATTAAAGATACGTAGCGTGAGCCATGCGACAAATTCTCTGCTTACTATCCGCAACTGTTTGCGACACTTCAGAATTGCCGGGTGCCCCACCTGTGTGCTTTTCACAGGTGGGCGAGATTGGTTCAATAGAACCGGCATTTCGTCTCACCACGGGACTCCCCCGTGCTCTCCGTGCCTCCGTGGTGAATGCTCTTTTACATTTTCCTTGCGCGAAGCGCATCGGCTCAAGCTTGCGCGCTCGCACATGCGATGACTCGAGCAACAGCAGATGTGAGCGCCGGAGGCGCGACAAAGCGAAGCGCTTAGCCCAGCGCGTAAGCGCTGGGTTGGAGTCTCTATTAGGCCGAGCCCCAGCGGGGCGGCAGCTTTGATCCGCCGGATTGGGAGTGGAGCAGCTTTCGGCACTATGCGACTCGGATCCAAGCCGTCGTGGAGATCGAATCACCGTGGACGGCGAGAGAGAGGGAACAGGCGGGGATGGCCCCCAAGCTGAAAACGAAGTCAACTATCCCGCCCTAGCGGAGCTAGGTAATAGTCGAAAGGGTGGGCCATCCGCCACCCGGCGCCTGATTTTGTTGAAGACTAGCGGCCGAGCTGTTCAAGCGCGCTGCGCGCTGGCGCACTGGAGATATGAATCAGTCCAGTGTAAGGCTCATACATTTCCAGAATCAGGAAGATCGCACCGGAAACCGCTACCGCGCATAAGAGTAAGGTAGTGATAACAGTTCCGTTGCGAGGCGCGAAGAGGCCGAAGCTGACAAAGTTAATGGTGAGCCAGAAAACCAACATCATCAGCAATGGCGCGGAAATCGAGCGGCCTCTTTGTTCGAACATCAACCAACGGGTTTGCGACAGGGCCAACACAAGATTTAGCGCCTGAGTCTTGATTAAGCGTTGAGCCTCGTCCCTTGGTGAGAGTTCTTGAATTTTGTCGTACATAACCTCTCCCCCCGTCACGATGCGTTTCGATTCGGAATATCCTGACCGTTCCACCCACATCCGATCAACCATGCGGGCAACTACGTCGCGCAGGAGATCACGAGCGTCTTTCGCTTCTGGTCCGTAATGGGCGAGGACGCGATCGAGTAGTACGATTCTGGAGGAAAAGTCCATCATTTCATCGCTCTGTGCGTCGTACGAACCCTTTGCCGACGCGACCAGCAGGCCAAGAACAAGGGCAGCCATCGTCCCGATGATTCCCGCACCTAGGTTCACAATGCGCTGTGACTCTGCACTCAGATGGTGCTCCGGCAGACGAGAGCGAAGAAGCATGCCAAAGAGCGCACCTCCAAACACGCACACGAACACGAGCAAGCTGGTTGCGATGGGACTCATCGGCGCGGTCCTGTTTACTCTTCCTCAGGTTGTCTTCGAGTTCAGGGCGATGCACATGGTTGTCCATCTGAGTAGGGACCGGGAACCGCCACCCAGTCTCTGTAGATTGGGTATGCCCAGCCAGGAGTGCCCGCAGGCGCGCGATTACGATTTCAAAGTGAGGAGCGAGCGCAAGCGGATTGAAAAACTACAGTATATTCATCGCAATCCGTGCCTCCGTGGTGAAGGTTTTTCTTCTGGGCGAAGCGCAGCACAGAGCAACGCATTCCAGCACATGCGATGACTTTGGCAGCAGCAGACGCGAGCGCCGGAGGCGCGACAAAGCGAAGCGCTTAGCCCACCCCGTAACCGGGGTCCCCGCCAAGCGACGCTTGGTGGGGTGGATCAGGGGTGGGTACGTGTTCCTGATTAGACCGAGCCCCAGCGGGGCGGCAGCCTTGATCCGCCGGGGAGTGGAGCAGCTTTCGACACTACCCGACAAGTGTGGAAGGCGTCGTCGAGATCGAATCACAATGGACGGCGAGAGAAAGAGAGCAGATGGGTATCGTCCCTAAACTGAAGATCAAGTCAACTACCCCGCCCTAGCGACGCTAGGACGGGCACCCGCCGTTTCGCAAAGGCCTGGGTTTAAATTAAAAATTAGCTAGTAGGAGCAGGCGTTCTTAATTTGCTGTTGGCAAGTAACTGAACCAGCTTCTTTGATTTTTTAGCTTTTCCCGAAAGGCGCTTGTACATTTCGTGCATTTGGCCTGAGAAATCGTGCGCCAGAATCGCGTGGTCGGGTGCAGTTGAAACGGCAGTCCGCATGATTTCGATCGGAATACGCTTCCCAACTGAGAGCGTGAACTCCATTCCAGGCACATAAAAGGCACTTACACGAAAGCTCCCGCGTGCCGCCCCCTGATACGGCTGGAAGAAGGTGAAAGCCTTAGCCGGAGGGGAGAGTACGTGCAAAGACAGCGCAACGTTCTCTGGAAATGCGGCGTCACCGATGACAAATTGGCGTATCAGTTCCGTGTACGGCCCAAGCTGAAGTCTCGGTTCAGTCTTGCCGCCTCTCCATGAATGGACAGCTGCTTTCCAAAAGATACCCATCGCGAAGTGGATGACCTTGCCAGCGTCAATGCTTGGATTGCGTCCGCTCGCATATGCGAGCAGTTTGCCGTCTTTGACGACAGCTGGAATCTCAGTCAACAAGTTGTAGAACGGGAATCCACGATCCCACGTGGCCAATTTCGGCAGCACCCAGTGCTCGCCGTTTCGGTTGAGTATTTGCTCACAATCAAAACAGAGAAGGTAATCACTCACCTGTCGCGACGAGGTCATCATGAATTTGGACGTAATGACCACAGGCTCAACTTCTTCGGTACGACACATACGGTGCAGAGCCGCAGGCATAAGGTGGCTGTCCTGGAGGTCCTTATCTTTCAAGCAAAGCTTACAAATTCCGCGCGGCATTTCTTATTCCCCGTTCAACTCGAAGAGCATTTCGTCTGACTCATTAAACCCGGGTGCCCGAGAAGATCAATTAAAAGAGCACCGCACGTCTGCGGTTCTCGTCAACGGAATCCCCTTTGATCCTCCACGATTTCAAATCTTTTAAAACCTGCCCGTGCCTTGATAAGTTTTACGCTTTGCATCAGTGGTCCCAACGCCTGAAAAAGTTCCTGTTTTGTAGTGCTGCATCTCGCGCCAGCAATAACAACAACCGGGCGCAGTATTTCATCAAACTTCTTGAAGAATAATCCATCCTCCTCCTCGGTCAATCCCACAAAGAAGCGAATCTCTTGTTCATATTTCCAGTTATCGTACTTCGTAAAGAGAATTCTTTCTCCCTCGTCAATATCGTCAAGGGTTAGCATTTTCGGGAATGGCAACCGTTCAGATACATACTTGACAGGTTTACAAATCTTCAAGTCGTCCGGAATTTCGAATCCTATGCAAACACCTCTATGTTTGTCGCTGTAATGGGCCCAAAGAACAGGGTCCTTCCAGTCTTTACTGAAGCACAACATTCCGTGGTTTCTCGCTAGCGCTTGCCGGCTTTGTTGCAATGCAAATCGATCCCTTCGGTTCGAGAGGTCGTATGGTATCAATTCAAACGGATCATTTAAGTCATGCAGTCTGGAAATTTTCAATCGCTTTTCGCTCAGAGACTTAATTCCGAATTGAGCGTCCAAGAATTTATATATACGCATGAGCGCGAAAGCATAACATGCAAGCGTCACTGCACTGACAATAGACAATGTTCGCTGGAAGGAACACGTTGCGATGACTCAAGATAGAGAAAGCGGCGCGGAAGCAAATCGTTTTGGGCGTGAGTACGGCGGCAAGATCATCGCTAAACTCGGGGCCAAGAAGTTTAAGTCCGGAAGTAACGAATGTGAACTTGACGGAAAGCGTGTCTCCGTTCATTGTGCCCGAAAGCGCACTAAAAGTGTGGGCGTTACCCTGTTGTGCTTGAAGCAACTGGATGCAGTTTTGGGAGCTTTCGAACAGGAGGATGGTTCATTCCGGGTGTTGCGCCTATCCGCTCTTCTATTCACAAACCATTCAAGACCTACAAGAAGCAAGGGACCTTCGGCTGGACGAGTAGTCTTGGTAACAAGGGCGGTGTTTGAAAAATACGGTGAGCTAGTCCAGATAATTCCATTATTAAAATCTGATTGATTGGGTTAGGAGAGAGGGAATTCTGGGCGCCCATCGAACTTGTCTGTAAGTTAATACGATAAAATGTAGATTGACAATTAGAATTAACCCTGCTACCCTCATCTGAATAGAATCACTAGACGCAGCAATTCATATCCCGTATCTAACCAGCTTTGAATCATTCACTTACGAGACATTCTCTGTAAGTCACTGATTCCAATATATCGACTCAGGGACCGCTCCAAAAGTGTGACCTAACTCCTTGCCCAAGAATATTTTGCCCCAAAGTGCATTTGAATCACAATCTTACAAACGTTTTATTGGGTAAGTTGTTGATTTTGGCTATTTAATTAGGAGGGGGGTACCCCCGAACCGCGGACGCTCCACTGGTAAAATAGGCATTTGCACTTACTCCACCGCTCCGCTCATCTAGAGGACTCATGGCCACCTTCGCTGAAACAATCTCCCCCGCAGACCTGCTCAAGACCCCATTCCGCAACGAGCCGTTCATTGATTTTTCCAAGGACAGCAATGCCCGAGCCATGCGCTCGGCGCTGGCGAAGGTCCGCTCCGAACTCGGACGCGAATATGACCTCGTCATCGGCGGCGGGCTGGTCAAGACCGAAGGCAAGATCAAGTCGGTAAATCCGGCGAAGCCGTCGGAGGTTGTCGGAATCCATCAGAAGGCGGGGCCGGAGCACGTTGAGCCGGCGATGAAAGCTGCGCTCGCGGCGTTCGAAACCTGGCGCAATGCTCCGATAGAGGAACGCGTCGGATTGCTTCTGCGCGCCAGCGAGATCATCAAGCAGCGACGCTTCGAGTTCAACGCCTGGCTGGTATTTGAAGTCGGCAAGAACTGGGCTGAGGCTGATGGCGATATCGCCGAGACCATCGACTTCCTCGAGTTCTACGCCCGCGAAGCCATGCGGCTCTCCGGCGCGGAGACTCCGGTGCAATTGCCCGGCGAGCACGATCAATTGCGATACATCCCGCTCGGCGTGGGCGCGGTGATTCCACCGTGGAACTTCCCGTGCGCCATTATGGCGGGAATGACTGCCGCGTCGATCGTATGCGGCAACACTGTGATCCTGAAGCCCTCGAGCGATTCGCCCACCATCGCCGCAAAATTTGTTGAAGTGCTGCAAGAGGCCGGGATGCCGGATGGCGTCGTGAATTTCTGCCCCGGATCGGGCGCGACCTTCGGCAACGCTGTTGTCGAACATCCCAAGACGCGATTCGTCGCTTTCACCGGATCAAAAGAAGTTGGACTCGACATCCACGCCCGCGCCGCGCAGCCGCGCAAAGGACAGATCTGGATCAAGCGTACCATCCTCGAGATGGGTGGCAAGGATTCCATCATCGTTGACGCCGACGCCAACGTGGACGCAGCGGTTGAAGGCGTCGCCCAATCGGCATTCGGCTTCTCCGGACAAAAATGTTCTGCCTGCTCGCGCGCCATTGTGGACGAAAAGATTTATGACGTCTTCGTTGCGCGCCTGAAAGAGCGTGTCAACAAGATCAGCGTCGGCGACCCGGCGGAAAACAAAGCCATGGGCCCGGTGGTGAATGAGAGCGCGATGAAGTCCATCCTCGGGTACATCGAAGCAGGGAAGAAGGAAGGGCGACTCCTCACCGGCGGAGGTCGCGTATCGGATGCCGGCAACGGTTACTACATCGAGCCAACCGTCATCAGCGATGTTCCGCCGAACGCGAAGATTTCGCTGGAAGAGATATTCGGCCCAGTGCTCGCGGTCATCAAGTCAAAAGATTTTAATGACGCAATGGCCATCGCCAACAACACGGAATTCGGTTTGACTGGCGCCATCTATACCTCGTCACCGGAAAAGATTGAGCGCGCCAAGCGAGACTTCCACGTCGGCAACCTCTATATCAACCGAAAATGCACGGGAGCGATGGTGGGCGCGCATCCTTTTGGCGGCTTCAATATGTCCGGCACGGATTCGAAAGCCGGCGGCCCGGACTATCTGTATCTCTACACTCAGGCGAAATCGATAGGGGAGAAGGTCTCGTAAAGCGGATTGGCTGCCGCGGCGCGATTTGACACGCTTTATCGCGCTGCCGCAGAATATCCTCTTGGCTGATTGCTGCGGGGCAGTTTTGCTCCGGAAGGCGATCATAGAAGCACCCTCAATTATGGCAAGAATCCTTTGTGTG
>JAOAPH010000141.1 GCA_025462835.1 Candidatus Angelobacter sp.
ATGCGGAGTTGCATGCGGTGGATATTTCCGCGGCAGCGCTGGAAGTGGCGCGGGAGAACGCGAAGCGTTTGGGATTCGATGGTCGCGTGCGGTTTCATGAAGGCGATCTGTTGAGCGGAGTGGTGGGCGAGTTTGACCTTGTTGTCTCGAATCCGCCGTACGTGGGGCAATGCGAGCGCGACAAAGTGCAGCGCGAGGTGCGCGAGCATGAGCCGGAGATGGCGGTTTTTGGCGGCGAGCAGGGGCTGGATATTTATCGGCGATTAATCCCGCAGGCGTTGGCGTCGCTCAAGCCGGGTGGATGGTTGTTGATGGAGATCGGGTTTTCGATCGAGCAGCCGGTGCGGGAGTTGTTGTCCGGGTGGAGGGATGTGAGGTGCGTGGCGGATCTGCAGGGGATACCGCGAGTGGTGGTGGCACGCAAGTAGTCAGGAAGATCAAAGGCTTGCCACGGATTTCACGGATGTAACGGATTTACACGGATCAGGCGAGAGGCGATCCTGTTTAGAAACTCTTCACCGCGATCTGGATAACGAACACAGCCGAGGGCGGCTGTGCCACACGAAAAACTATCGCCCGACGGCCATCTTCTTGACCATCGCGATCACGAGTTTGCGGTCACTGTCGTTCAAATTAGGCGAGTAGCGGCGGATCTGGGTGAGGAATCGGATCTCGTCTTCGCTCAACTGTGGAGCGGATTTGGGCGAGCCGTTGTCGGCGGAGTCGGAGAAGAACTGCGCCAACGGGATGTCCATAGAAGTGGCAATCTTGGCCAGGGTGTCGAGCGAAGGGATGGTGTGTCCGTTCTCAACGCGTGAAAGATAGCAGCGCAGAAGGCCGGTGCGCTTTTCTATGTCGCCTTGCGACATGCTTTTTTGTAAGCGGAAGTTTCTGATTGTCTCGCCGATATTCATATACGTGCTTGTGCTCTTGAAGGGCCACCTGAGGGGAAGCAGGATAGTAACCAGAGTAGAACGTTTCGGCAAGTAAAAAATTTGTCAGTTAGTTAAATGCAGAATTTGGTTACCCCCGCAGCGAAGGACGAAGTGGAGCAAAGTGACTCCACGGCGTTCGTTCATTTCGGTGCGCCCGCCTGTTTAAGTGCGTTAACCATCTCCAGGCGAGTGGCAGCATGCTCTTTGATGTTGAAATCGAAACCACCGCGTTCAGGGTCTATCTGCATCCATTTTTCAGCATAGTCCAAAGCTGAGCGGGCTTCTCTATTGCGCAAAGCCAGCGAAGCCCCCGCAGCGAGTAAGATTCTTAGATTTTCCGGCCTTCCTGCAAGAACAGCTTCCATCAAAGCAGTACCACCGTAACTCGTTTGTGCATCAAGCTTTGCACCGGCAAAAATCAGAACCTTGAGGCCTTCCGGGTCGCCGGATTTGGCGCTCAAGTGAAGTGCGGTTGTGCCGACTTCATTATTCGTGATGTTGACGTTAGCTCCTGCCTGAATCAATACCTTTAATACCTCAGCGTTGCCCGGCCTGGCCGCCGCTTGGAACAGAATCGGCCACGCTGCCTTATTTGGATCATTGACGTTTACACCGGCCGCTAACAGGATCCGAACGAGTTCAGCGTCTTTCCAATTCACTGCCTTGCTCAAATAGTCCTGGCCGAACTTGCCGAGGTCCCAGCCGCTTTGGATCAGAGTCTTAAGGGTTTCAGCATCAGTAAAGACCCACTTCTTGGTCCCGGCGACTTCATCGATCAATTCCTCGATTCTCTTCAATTCAGAAGGAGCGAAGTAGTAGTCTTCAATTTTTTTTTTGCGCCCATCCACTGAGATGGAGGTGTACTCCGTGGGCATGTCCGAGATGACCTCATGAAAAGTAGTCTTCTTTCCAGTCTTGGTGTCCACGGCCTGATATTCCCTGCTTTTGTAGCTGTCCTTCAAAGAGAAATAATCAATCGCATAAAACTGCTTTATCAGAGCTTCTACCTTTTCTGTTGGAATGGTGGCGTCTTGGCGTCCGCTGACACGAACAAACTTTGTTCCCATGTATTCCACTCGCCCATCGCCATGGATGGTGACGGAATACACAGGACAACTTCCAAAACACTGAGTTCGCTCGAGTGTGATGACAGCATCGGCGATGTTAGAGGGAGCCGAGGACGGAGATTGTGCGAAGGAACTTGAGACGGTGACGAGCAGAAACAGAGCAGCTTTCCCGTAGTAGTTCATCGGCATGCCTCGTTCGACGCGTAGCGCAGGAACATAGAATACGCCCTCACAGGCCTAATTGCCTTCAGAACGGGAATCGTCTATTGCCTGAGCTACGCGGATTTTTTTTTGCTTGGTTTCTTCTCTTCAGTTCGGTTCAATTCGCGCTTCGCGGCTTCGACGGTCTTCTTGTCGGGTGCGTAGGGCGGGCGAGTGCCGCGGACATGGTTGGCGTCGGGATGAAGGTCGTCGGTGGGACGTTCGAAGGGAAGGTCGCTCTTGGCTTTGCCGGCTAGTCCTTCGATTTCGTTCTCCCAGAGGTCAGGTGGGACGCCGTCGTTTCCACGGATAGGAATGCGGTGGTCGCCTTCCTGGAGGGTGCTGAAGCCGGTTTCGATATTGGTGTCGTGTTCGAAGACTTTCTTCTTGGGTTTGGATTTCCGAGGCATAGGTGGTTAGACAGCACGGGGAAAGTGGTGGATGCCTAGGGGCAAGGCCATTCAGCACAGAGACACGGAGGCACCGAGAAGGGCAAAACGCTCGGTGAGTTGCGGGAACAAAAGACGGACGGCTGGGCTCTAATCCTCAATAGTTAGACGGAGGCGCAGATTATGACCAAACGCAAAATCATGCTGTTTCTGCTTGTGCTGGCGATCTTGTTGTTGGTGAAGTATGCGGTGGGGCAAGAGAGCGGGGATACGGTGGGATGGGACCGGGAGGCGGGGCTGTCGCTGGAAGGCTACATCGAAGCGACGATGCTTGCCGGGCTTTTGTGGGGAAGTGTTGTAGGTGCAGCACGCGTGACGGCCCGGAATGTTGCGGCGATGAAAGGCGAATACTTCAGCGGCGATCTAGTTTGCTTGCACCTCTAGATCTATTTACATTGCCAGAAAGGTAACAACAAAAGGCTGAGCGAAGATTTGCGCGAATTGGAAGAGTAGCCCTGCCATTTAGCAGGGCTTTTTTATTTCGCAAGTTGGTCAGTCGTGCGCGTTCCTAGTAGGAACAATTCGCGTGCGCAGAGGGTCTATCTGTTCACGAGTGTGAGGTGACAGCATGGACGCAAGATCCATCAAGGCTATTCTTCCAAAAGACAAGATTTCGATGGCGACTGGTTTTCTCGGCTGCATGTTTCTCTGGCTTGCATTCATTGGATTGCAGTACCTCACCGAACACAAGAGCATTTCCGAGACACGAACGGCGGGTTTGGCAGCCTACAACGGCCCCCTTCATTCCTGGCAAAAGGATGGTGCCCTGCACGCAGGGATCGTCGCGGGTAAACGTGTGCGGACAGCAGCTTTGGAACAGGAACAAGGTTCCTATTCAGAATCTGCTGACCGAAAGATCGTCCGCAAAGGGACACTCAATATTTTTGTGAGCGATCCTGACCGCGTGAATCAAGAACTTCAGCAGATGGCCCGGGAACTTGGCGGGTACATAGTGAGCTCAGAGCGAGAGGACGCCTCCTCCG
>JAOAPH010000154.1 GCA_025462835.1 Candidatus Angelobacter sp.
TTTCCCCTTACTCAAGAAGCTGTTAGGATATTTTCTGTCGCGAGCGGTAAATTCCGCACCATTGCTGGATTTTCCATCTCATCGATTTGGCGAGTGGGGACGTAGTTCAGTTGGTTAGAACGCTGCCTCCTAACTCTCACAGCCTGTTTTCAATTACTTATCTTCCTTGGTGTCCACCATGGTGTCCATTTATCGCCTGATTTGATCGAAATCGTGATCGGAGCTACTTTCCTTGCCGTCACACGAGGCAACGGAAATGGGTCGTGTCAGGCAGTACGCCGAGCGGGTAAATCTCCTCAAGAAAATTCATGTCGGTCAAACGTGGAAGTTCGCTCCCGTGGTCGAGCGCAACGGGAAAATTGTCCGCGATCACGTCCTGGTTTCGGGTCGTGATGAACACCATCCCGAGGGCAACTACTTTCTGGAGTGGTATCAGGCCGGAAAGCGCCGCCGATTATCGGCCGGCAAGTTCGATGCCGCGCTAGACGCGGCGCGCCGCAAGTCGCTTGAACTTGAAGCGATTCGGGAAGGCATTTTCCAGCCTGTCGAGAACGCGAACTCATCCGGGACCGAGCAGCGGCCCACCATCGGGGCTGCCATCGATTCCTATCTCGATTTCGTTCACCATCATCGCAGTCCTCGGACCTATCTCACCTATCGCTACACGCTCGATACCCTCTTGCGCGAGTCCTATTCGAAAACCTACGCCGATCAAGTCGGGCGCGACGATATTTTGAAGTTCATGACCGACTGCTACAAGCACGGTTTAGGCAACCGCACCGTCTACGACAAGCTGGTCGTGGTCCTCCAGTTCTTCAAGCGCAATGGCAAATCGAAGCTGATCGATGCGAGCGATTGGCCGGACTATGTGGAGACGATTCGTCCGATCTACGAGCCGGAAGAGATTCAGGCGATGCTTGGCCATGCTTTTGAGGACGAAGCGATCTTTCTCAAATTCATGCTTGCCTCCGGCTTTCGCGACCGTGAAGTGCGCTTCCTCACCTGGCGCGACGTCGACTTCCGCAACTGCGTCGTTCGTGTAACCGCGAAGCCCGCCTGGGGCTTTAAGCCTAAGAACTGGGAAGAGCGGGCCGTTCCGCTCCCCTCCGACTTGATTGCGCAGCTGAAAGAGTTGAAGGAGCGGCGCAATGCGCGGCCGGCCGACTTGGTCTTTCCCAATTCGAAGGGCAACCCCGATAGCGAAAACGACATGATCGTAAAGCGGGTGGTGGAGAGGGCGGAGCTGAATTGCGGCCAATGCATCACCAGGCACGGGAACAAGTGTGCGGAAGGCCCTTACTGCCAGCACTTCTTCTTGCACAAATTCCGGCACACGTTTGCGACCGAACATCTGCGTCATGGAATCGACATCCGCACATTGCAGACCTGGATGGGCCACCGGGACATTAAATCGACCATGGTCTACCTGAAAGGGGTGCAATCAAAGGACGCCCTGACCAAAGTCAATGCCGGCGCATTGGCGGCCTACGTTTCTCGATCGATCAGCGATCAGCCGACTTCCGTGCCCGAGCCGGCCATCGGATCTCCATTCAGGCTGCCGGAAGGCTTGAGTGCGCGACCGCCCATATAAATCAGGACTTAGACGGCTATGCTGATTTCTGCGACCTGGTGAACCGGTTGTGGCATCTTTCGACGCAGCCACTCGGCCACTTGCCTCGGATCAAAGCGTACCGATTTCCCGACTCTAAATGACGGTATATCCTGCTGGGCCGCCATCTTGTAAACATGTTGTGGCGTGACTCCCAGCAGTGTGGCCAGTTCGCTCGCTTTCAAGGCATTTCGCCTTTGCTGCAACTGGACGATGATCAAGGCATTGGCGTCACTGTATCGCGTTCCCGGTTGGGAACTCTTTGGATTTGTTTTCATCGGCTGGACTCCTGCCAAATTTGTTCTCGTTTTTTTAATCCACTCCACGATTTCGGTCAATTGACGGCCAATGACGGCCCGATTTGACCGAGATTTAATTTGGGCTTAGCTTCTTCACGCTCAGGACGCAAATAGGAATTGTCCTGGCGGGAAGGAAGTTGAGCGTGTTTTCATCGCTGCAACAACTTGAGGAGCGACTTCGCGCGAGCGGCTACATCGCAGACTCCATAACCACGACAACGGTTTTCCTCTCAACCAGACTGCACAAGACCCTGTTGCTCGAAGGACCTGCCGGAAGCGGTAAGACCCAATTGGCGTATGCAGTTGCTGACGCAGCGAATACTACGGTTGAGCGCTTGCAGTGCTACGAGGGGATCAACGAAGAAAAGGCCATTGGTAAGTTCGACGAATCGCTGCAAAGGCTTTGTGTCGAGTTGAGGGCCAAGTCCGGCGATGTTGATTGGGCTTCGGTGAGAACCGAGCTGCACAGCCAGGATTTCTTCAATGCCGGCCCACTCATGCGGGCTCTGCTATGCGAAAAACCGTGTGTTTTGTTAGTTGACGAGTTGGATAAAGTTGACCAGGCGTTCGAAGCCATGCTGTTGGAACTTCTGAGCGAGTGGAGGCTCAGCATTCCGAAGTTAGGCACGGTGGAAGCTCGCAGCATTCCATTCGTTGTGCTCACCTCGAACGAGGAACGTCGTATTGGCGATCCGCTCCGCCGGCGCAGTTTTTACCTGCGTGTTGAACACCCCACTGCCGAGCGTGAGGCAGAGATTGTGGCGCTGAGGACTCCGGATTCCAGTCCGGAGTTTCACGCCGGTTTGGCCGGACTGGCCAAAGCTCTGCGGGGGTGGAGCCTGGAGAAAGCGCCATCCGTGTCGGAGATTCTGGACCTGGCTGATGCGCTCAAGATCCTTGGGCATGATCAGGTTACGCCAGAACTACGTGACGTTCTGTTGCCCTTGATGGCAAAGACCGAGGCCGATAGAAAAAAGCTACTTCTGCGCGACGGCTTCGCCAGCCTGATCTATGACGCACAGCAATACACCCGCGAAGCGTTACGGAGTGCCGCATGAACTGCCTGGGCTGCGTATTGCTCGTCCTATGTGCCGCAACAAGCTGGGCGCAGGCGTCAATCGGGCCAAAACGTCGGGAAGCTGAATACTACGTTGTCGCCTACGCTCAACACTATCGAGTGCCGGTGCCGCTGGTGCGGGCTGTCGTCGAGCGCGAATCGAATTGGCGGCCGTGCGCGATTTCTCCCAAAGGCGCTGTCGGCCTGATGCAGCTCATGCCCATGACTGCTCGGAATTTGCGTGTAAGTGACCGCTGCAATATCGACCAGAACGTGTCAGGCGGCGTGCGCTATCTTGCATGGCTCATTCAGAAATTCCACGGTGACTTGCGGCTGGCGTCGGCCGCTTACTACGCGGGGGAAAACATTGTCAGCAGGCGTGGTCTCGCGTACCGCAATCCGGATGTTGTCGCCTATGTGTCTCGGATGCGAGCCACTTACCTGCGCTTCGCGCAAGAGAAAACGGAAATTTCCGAAACTATTCAGAAAAGAGATATACGATGAAAATCTGCCGAAAATTGTTTCATCTCATAACGCCCCTGGCATGCTTCGCCGTGGCGGCTGCGCAAGCCGATCTCGCTCCAGGGAGGATTCTCAGCCTCAATCTGGATCCACAGAGCGTCACCACGCTGCAATTGCGACCTGGATTTGTAACGTCAGTTCGCCTACCCGAGGCTGTCAGTTCCGTGGTCCTTGGTGATCCTGGTGCATTCAAAGCTGAACATTCGGAGGCCGAGCCGCAATTAGTTTTCTTTAAGCCAAGTACCCCCAGTGCGTCTCGCACCAATGCGTTGATCACGACTCGGACAGGCCGTGAAGTCTCCTTGGCGCTGGTAAGCCGAGGAGCTGCGGACCGGTCGGCGCCAGTCGATTACGTTCTGAAATACGAATCGCCGCGCAGTTTTTTTATTGAGGCAAGCCACCCCAGTTTCGTGATCGAGGAGACAAAAAGCCTCGACTCGGCGGAATTGCCGGGAGCCAGCCCGCCGCAGCGAGACGCCATTGGCCCAGAGGAAAGCATGCTCCGAGATCAGCAAACCCAGCCTCCACATTGGGAAGGCGGGCAGTTGCGCGTAAGTGTTGGACGCTCTACCAAAAACGGCGATGAGGTCACAGTGGCGTTCTCAGTGCTCAATGCCTCGGCGAATACGATCGAGTTGCTTCCACCCCAGATTGAGCTAACCGATACGACGAAGAACCGTCACCACAAGGCGATTAAGGCAGAGCCGGTGGCCATCAAGAGCTACCGACTGACATCCCGCAAATTGGCGCCTGGCGAGAGGGCCGATGGCGTCGCCATGTTCGAGAGACCCGCATTTAAAGCAGCCTCGGAGCGTCTGATGCTGCAAGTTGCGCAAGTCGAACAGGTAGATCGCCCCGTGCTAGTGGCGGTGTCTTTTGTTCCGGCCGCCAAAGGAGGCGCGAGATGACGCAGAACAATGGAAACAGAAACGATCACGCGACCCTCACCCTAGAAGACCAAAC
The DNA here is from genome assembly GCA_025462835.1 of Candidatus Angelobacter sp. GTDB lineage: Bacteria > Acidobacteriota > Terriglobia > Terriglobales > Acidobacteriaceae > JAICLA01. The sequence continues at coordinate 4,451 of JAOAPH010000154.1, forward strand.
TTCACCGCAGGTGAGCGCGCCAACCGTGCAGGCGGATCTGGAAGCAGAAGCCGAATTGGCTACAAGAACCAAACTGCGGGCCAGACCAAAGATCCGACAGAACCGGTTCGTGATTGTTGCCGCTGGTGCAGTCGTATTTGCGCTACTCATCTTTGCTGTTGTCTCTGCTCCGCGCATGTCCGTCCCGCGCAGTGGAAGCGCGCAGAAAGCATCACGCAATTCTGCGAATGGGAGTCAAGACGCGCAATCCCAGGCAATGGCATCTTTGGGCGACAAAAGCCTTCTTCCGATCACCGACTCAGGACGTCCAGTTCCCAAAGAAAGTCACGACGGGTATCTGAACGAGCAGGATCTCGAGCGAAGCGCTACCAAGAGAACGCCTACAAGAACTTTTACGCAGCCCGCGCAGTCTGAAAACACTGCCGGCACATTAGGCTCCATTCCTCCGTTTGGCGAGCAGCCCTGGCAGGCGCCGCCCTACCAGCCGGGCATGGGGCCGAACATCGTAGAGCAGACAAGAGACCCGGGCAAGGGCGAGCGCGAGGCATTGGAGAAGTCATCGCTCGTGTTCGTGCGAACTGCTTCAGCGACGCAGTCTGCTTCCGAGCGCCGCGAAGATACTGGAACTGTTCCGACGCAATACGGGCTGGGCCTTCCAACAGGCACGCGGCTTCGGGCGCGACTGGAATCGTCAGCTAGCACGGCGGTGCGCACGCCGGTGCTGGCGGTGATTGAATACAACTATGAACGCGATGGAGAAATTATTGTTCCTGCAGGAGCTAAGGCGGTCGGCCAGATCCAGGAGGCGGACCGTTCCGGCTACATGAGAATCCAATTCGACTCCCTGATGTTGCCAGACGGGGCCGCTATTCCCATCCAGGCTGCTGCAACCGATCTCGGGATGAGTCCGGTTAAAGGCAAGGTCGAGGGCAAGAATACCGGCAAGAACGTCCTTGTCCGTTCGTTATCGGGAATAGGCCAAGCGGGCACCATGCTTCTCGGGCGTGGCAGCCTAAACCAACCATTGAGCGAATCCGACCTTATTCGCGAGCGGGTCAGCAACAATATCGGGCAGGCCTCCGACGAACAAATATCAAGGCTCGCCGTAACAGCTCGTATCGTTGTCAGCGTTTCAGCCGGCACACCCATCTATGTTGTGCTCGAACAATCGTCTAAATCTGTTCCGAGTTTCAGGGCCTCCAGCCCAAATGCACAAGGAGCCAATTCGGAGAATATGGATCAGCTTCGACAGCTCTTGCGGTTGCAGCAGGAATTGAACCAAACAAACACAAAAAATTAATGACATGCTTTCTGGGGACGAGTTTCCTCAAATCGACAAAAATTCAAATATCCAGCGCACTGACCTGGTTGGGCGGTTTGTCGAACTCGTCCTGGCTTCCGTCCTCAGGAAGAAAACAGATATACGAGCAAGTGGAGTTATGTCCAACAGGCCACCCGGCCCGGGATCAACGACCGAGTGTTTGTCGAAAACGGTCAGTTATAAGATGGAACAAATTTCGGCAGATTTTCATCTCATATCATCTTGCAACCGGAGAATGCCCGTTCAGCTTCCGCTCAGACGAAAGACTTCCGGCCGTTTCAATTCATTACCGTCGAGTCATTCATATCCGGCTTATGAGATGGAACAAATTTCGGCAGATTTTCATCTGATATCTCGTTTGAGCGGCAGCCATCTCAACTGCCATTCCTATAAGTCTCACTGAAAACCACGAATGTTCATAACACCACGACCGGCTACAGATCGTCTCGCCCTCCATTGCCCGGTCCATATCCGCTTTTGAACACACCGACTGGCTTGCTCCTCATTTGATCGAAATCTGAAACCGACTTATGTTCTCGCCTGCGACGCGGGAAATTGATTCAACGCGTCGCAGAAGAGGACCCGTATGAAACTTTCGAGTTGGGGAGCGACGCGGAGGCGATTCGCTCTTCTCTATCTCCTGGCCATTGTTTCGCTTCAGCTTTCTCCGTTGATGTCCTACGCGCAAAACCTTGGGCAACAGCCAGCAACGGGTCAAGCGGTACAGGGACAAACCGCGGCCCAGCCTGAAGGTACCGTTTTGAACCTCGTCAACTGGGTCGGGAATGTAATCGCACCCGTGGGTGCCGCACTCGCGGTCGTCATGGCGGTAGTGGCGTATTCGCAGGGTCGCGGCGCGATGCGCTGGGCAGTCACCGCAGGTGGGGTGCTCGTGGTCTCCGGGCTCAGACGTTTGATTGAGTTCTGGATCGCGCAAGGCACAGCCGGCGTGCAGTAGGAAGAAGCATTCGGAGTCTAGAGCCAATGACGTTGCCCCAAATCTTGGTCGACTTGATGAAGCTGCTGTTCGATATGGCAGTTCCGGTCGCCATCTGCACGATGGTGCTTGCCGGGATGGCGTTGCGACAGGAAGGCGGCGTGAATTTCGAGACCGGCGGCCGAT
>JAOAPH010000061.1 GCA_025462835.1 Candidatus Angelobacter sp.
TTGCCTGGCGATGAACTTCTCAAAGTTGCTATCGCAATCGCTGACGCGCTGGATAAGGCGCACCGCGCGGGCATCATTCATCGCGATCTGAAACCCGGCAATGTCATGCTGACGAAATCGGGCGCGAAGTTGCTCGACTTCGGCTTGGCCAAGTCTGTGAGCGCGGCAGCGGGAGCGGCGAGTAATTCGTCGGCTTCTGTTTTTGCAGCGGCACTGACGCAGACCAGTCCTGCCGGGTCGCCCGCGTCGCCATTGTCCAGCGCAGGAGCAGTCATCGGAACGATTCAGTACATGGCTCCGGAACAGATACAGGGACTGGAAGCCGACGCGCGCTCTGACATTTTTGGCTTCGGCGTGATGTTGTACGAGATGGCCACCGGCAAGCGTGCGTTCGAGGGAAAGACGCAGTCCAGCATCGTGGGACAGATATTGGCAGTGGAACCGCCGCCCATCAGTTCAATCCAACCTTTAGCGCCGGCCGGACTCAGCACCTTGGTGCGAAGCTGCTTAGAGAAAGATCCAAACGAGCGCTTCCAGACTATCCATGATGTGAAGCTGCGGTTGCTGGAGATTGCAGAGACGCAGAAGTCGGGGACACAGTTTTTGGCGATAGACGCGCCATCCCGCCGCACACGTTTGCTGTGGGTCTCGTCGGTGGCGGTATTGGTGCTCGCGCTGGCTACGATGCTGGGGCTTAGTTTCGTCCGGAAGACTCCGCAGCCCGAGGTCACACGATTCCAAGTGGATATGGGCTCGTTGCAGATCGTGCTGCAGGCGGTGGGCAGCCGACTGACTATATCGCCCGACGGTCGCACCGTGGTCATGACCCTGCATAGCGATACCAGCAAACCCCAACTCTATGCCCGCAGACTGGATAGTTTAGATGTGACGCCGTTGCCGGGCACCGAGGGCGCGACGCAACCTTTCTTCTCGCCTGACAGCAGGTGGGTAGGATTTTCTGCGAACGGAAAACTGAAAAAGGTGCCGCTCGCGGGGGGCGTCCCGGTCACGATCTGCGATCTGCCGGGTGCAGACGGTTCTGCAACATGGGGCGATCACGGCCCAAGTGGTTTCGATTGGCTCGGGGGAGCAATGGGCATGGTTCCAGCCGACGGTGGCACTCCAGTTCGCCTGGACGCCCTCAAAGAACCTTACCGTTGGCCTTTGTATCTGCCCGGTAGTCGCGCCCTCTTGGCGACGGTCAGGCGCGAAGGACGGTTCGATATCGATCTCATCCGAATGGACTCGCACACGTCCGAAAATGTGATTAGAAATGGAAGCTGGCCCCGGTACCTACTGAGCGGGCGCATCGTGTATGCGCAATACAGCTCAGGCGCGGATACTTCCGGGTTTACCGGAGGGCTGCTCTCCATTCCATTTGACTTGAAGCGTCTGAAAGGCACCGGCGCGCCTGAGCCGGTGTTACAAGAAGTGCAAGTGGGAAGCGGTGGCGCTGGTTTCTATGACATGTCCCCGAATGGCACCATCGCTTACATTTCCGGTGCGGCAGAGACCCAACTCTTGATGGAAATGATGTGGTTGGATGCGTCAGGGAAGGTCACACCTGTGGGTGCGCCGTCGCACCACTATCATGATCTGCGCCTGTCGCCGGATGGAAACCGCGTGCTGTTCACGATGATGGACAGTTCTGACATCTATACCTACGATCTGGCGCGGAAGACGCTACAACGCCTGACCTTCGATAAGCGCAGCCAATCGGCTGTTTTTACGCCCGACGGAAAACGAATCATCTACTTTTCCACTGCCGTGCCACCTCAGGACCTGTGGTCAAAACCAGCCGACGGCAGCGGAGAGGCCGTTCGCATCACGCATTCCGAGTTCTCGCCGACACCCGATTCGGTCTCTCCCGATGGGACTACCCTGGCATATACGGAGCTTCATCCCGGGACCGGCACTGATATCTATCTAGCATCGCTGCAGGGCGATTCTGCAGCGCACCCATTGGTAAATACACAATTCTCAGAAGGCTATCCATCGTTTTCGCCGGATGGAAAGTTCATCGCTTATTTCTCGAACGAAGCTGGCGAAAGGCAGATCTACGTGCAGAGTCTGCAGAACTCAGGGAAATGGCAGATCTCCAGTAGCGAAGGCAGTCGACCAAGGTGGTCACGAGACGGGAAAAAGTTGTTTTATATGGCTGAAGGAAGAAAACTAATGTCGGTGGATGTGAACACCAACGGCAGCTTCACGGCGGGAACCCCGCGCTCGATCTTCGAACTGACAGACTTCGGACACGGTGGCTATGATGTGACGCGTGACGGACGCTTCATTTGGGCAAAATCCTCGGCGTCCGGCTCCAAGCTGAATGTCCTGCGTGTGATTCAAAACTTTGACACCGAGATCGCGCGGCGCGTGGCCGCGCCGCAACCATAAGCGCCTGCCCACTCCAAAACCTTCCGCAGCCCGACTTCACTGGGGCCCGACCGCAGGTTCCTTCACGGCGGGTGGCCCACCTTTCAATCGCGGAGCAGGGTAATAGACTCTAATAAGAACGCTGTCGCGGGGTGCCCCATCCTTCGCAATGCGAAGGGTGGGCGAGAACTGCAACTTCACTCTCATTAGCATTCACCCGTGAACGATTCTAGTCTGCCCTTTCACTCCAGCGAGGCATTTAAGCCGCGCATAATAGCGCAAATCAAAATCCCCACCCTTGCTGCGTAAGAATGGGGCACCCCGCGAAAGAATTCCTCTTGGACTCAAGCTATACTGCACCGCGTGAGATTGTGCGGGGGCATATAAATCGGGGCAGGTTATGCCCCCAGTGTAAGGAGCGACGCCCATGTGGATCCTCTTCTTTCTTGGTTTGCTCGCGCTGCCCATTCAAGACGCGAACACGGTGCCTAAGGACAAGTGTGCCATCGAAGGAGTGGTGATGGCGGCTGGCGATACTCATCTGGGAGGCGCGGATGTGGCAATTCTTAGAGTGGGCAATCCAAGCTCGCTGATGGTCACAACTGACGAGAATGGACGCTATATTGCGCAAGGCCTCGAGCCCGGGCGCTACACCATTTTCGCGCAACGCCGCGGATATATCTCGCAGGCATATGGGCAGCGCAGGTACGACTCCGAAGGGATAGTTTTGCTTTTACGAGCCGGGGTCAGCTTGAAAGGAATCGATTTCAGGCTCATTAAGACTGGCGTCATCGCAGGGAGGGTCATTGACGACACAGGTCAGCCAGTAATTGACGCCGCAGTGCAGGCCGTCTCTCCGTACTACGTTGAAGGCGAAAGGCGGCTACTAGGCGGAGTTGAACCGACGAAAACAAACGACCTAGGGGAATACCGTATCTACGGATTAGGCCCAAACGGTTACTTTGTGGGCGTCTCGGGGGAGGATCCGAACCAAAGCGTTATCACCAGACCCAAGAACGCAGCGCGCGAAGTGCGACGCGTTCCGACGCTATATCCGAGTGTCACTGAAATTGAGCAGGCGACTTTGATAGAAGTTCTTCCTGGGCAAGAAGTTGTCGGGATCGACATCGTCGTTTCGAAGAAAGCGACGTTTCACATTCGAGGTCACGTGGCAAGGATAAATCACGCTTATAAATACACGCGGGTTCAATTGGAAGCTGTCGGCGTGGGCTGGGAGATAGGCCGCCGGGGATCTGAAATTGCCCCCGACGCTAAAGGTGATTTCGATTTTAGCGGCGTTACGCCGGGTTCTTACATTGTTTCAACAACACTAGAGGGGAGAGGCGTTTTGTTGAGTGCAAGCCAACTAGTGCACGTTCAGGACACGGACTTAGAAGGCGTGAGTTTGGCCCCAGATGCGATTGTAGTGCGAGGGCATGTTCGAGTGGATGCGACTCGAAAAATCGAGTTCCGAACCTTACATCTCCGCCTTTCCTGTGCTTATTCAGATCCAATCGATGGAATAGTGACTTCGGAGGGCGAATTCATGCTCCGCGGCGTGGGTCCTTACCGCTATCGTGTTGCAGTATTGGGCGCTGAGCAGTTCTATGTTAAGTCAGTGCGATTTGGAGATAGTGAGCTTCGCGACAGGGTGCTTGACTTTAGCCCCGATGGAGAACGCTCAACTGCAGGTACGCTCGAGGTGTTGCTCAGCGCAAATGGTGCTCGGATCGATGGCATCGTGACAGATGAGAATGGCGTTGCCGCACCCCATGCAGTCGTCGTGCTTGTACCTGATTCAACACACCGTGATCAAACTTGGCTCTTCAAAGACACGGCTACCGATCAGGATGGTCATTTCAATATCCACGGCATCCCCCCAGGGAAGTACACACTATTTGCATGGGACGACATCGAACCGGGAATATGGTGGGATTCTGACTTCCTCCGTCGTTATGAAGACAAGGGACAAGGAATTACATTGGATGAGGCCGGTCACGTGAATGCCAGCCTCCGACGTACTCCCCGTTGAAGCGCATCCTGAGCTTGGGATCGAAGGGCGTCCGCTCCCCGGCGGCGATATTCGATATCAAACCAGTCATACTGCGCCGCGTATTTTGTGGGCACTAGGCAAGGCATCAGTTCTAGGCTTAAGGATCAGGGTAAAAGCATGCAATCAATCGTCAACTTCATCCTCGAATTGGATAAGCTCAAGGGAGTGACGCGGAAGAACCGCCCGCTGGGACTTGATCGCTATGAGAACTCCGCGGAGCACAGCTGGCAACTTGCAATGTTGGCTCTCTCGCTCGTGTCCTATGCCGAGTCAGCAATCGACATCAATCGGGTGATCCGCATGATTCTGGTACACGACATCGGTGAAATCGATACCGGAGACACCATGGTGTATGTCGAAGGAGACTGGGAAGAGCGCAAGCTCGCCGAGTTGGCAGCGGTGAAGCGGATCTTTGGGATGTTGCCTGAGGATCAAGGTGCGGATTTTCTTGAACTCTGGCAGGAGTTCGAGCGTGGTGAAACTCCGGAAGGTCGTTTCGCCCATGCCGTGGACCGGGCCATGCCGGTGCTGCTGAACCTGAACAATAACGGACAAAGCTGGCGTGAAAACGGCATCTGTTATGAGCGCGTGGTCCGGCGCATTGCTCCTCCCATCAAGACGGGCTGTCCGGCTCTATGGAATTATCTTGAACCGCGACTGGAAGAAGCTCGACGAAGCGGTCTCTTTGGGACTTCTGATCTTCGTGTGGAATCCAATCGGGATGAAAGATGATTAAATACCTGCAATGCACTTGCGTCCTCCTCTGGGCGTTCGTCTTCGCATTCACTTGTGATTCCGCCGTTGCGCAAGCCACTCCGATTGAAAAGCGTGGGTGGAAGCTCACTTGTCATGACGAG